>JASHSG010000132.1 GCA_030040935.1 Acidobacteriaceae bacterium
TACCACGACAATCTCTATGAGTACGTTTACGGCAATGGGCACACTAATGTGATTGAATCAGCGGAGAGGGCATCAACGTCGGCTATCTACGACAACGTCTTCAGGCATTTAGAGCTGTCTCCCTACGGTGACGGTGGAGTAATCCTTTGGTTTGGTCCTGTGTCATCTGGCACCACCGACTACATCTTTAACAATGTAGTTTACGATGTGGGCGCGGTGGAATATCTGAATATGGGGGGCACTGGAGACACGGCGAACAGCGGGAATTACACCTGGTTCAACAATACCTTTCAGACCAATGTGGCGCAAATGATTCCAAGCTGTGGCTCGCCCGTGGGTACTGTATTGCTGACTAACAACCATTACGTTGACGACCAGAATCCCTATGAATCAAGCTGCTCATTCACTGAGACGACAGAATTATGGCAGTCAAACACTTCGGCGTATGGAGGGACGGCGAAAGGAGGCTACTCGAATGCAAACACTTCTCCCAATTTCAACGAATACAATTCCTCCGAAGTGTATGCGTATTCCCCCGCGGCCGCAACCAACTCAACCGTGGGAGCGGGCACGAATGAGCAATCCTATTGCGCTGCACTTTCAGCTGCGGCGGCATCGGACTCGACCCTCTCGGATGCGGCTTCAGCCTGCAAGAATCCTATACGTGATGCCTGCAACTACCTCACTTCAACGCACTCGGTGACCTGCCAGACGCCAACGTCAGCGCTGACAGCAGCGCCAACGGTAGCGCCGCGGCCTTCGAGCACTGCATGGAATATCGGAGCATACCAATTACCGGCCCCTGCAGCAACCCCACCGACGAATTTGACTGCGGTACCGGTGGAATAACAGCCGATTAAGAGCGAACCCCGCCAGGCCCCTGGAGGGATGTGGCGCGCATCTCCTGATATAGTGTGCGTAAGAAACTCGTCTGGCCTCTGGGAAGTCGATCGACATCTCGAACTTCCGCAAAGCAGAAGATATAACAATTCAGAACCCATGGAACCTGAGAAATTTCGCTTTGGTGGCGGCGCCGCCGACACGTTGCTTAATCCGCTAGTCGCAGTGGCGATGCTCATCGTCATCGCGCTGATTTTCACCCTTCCTCGCAGGAAGGTGATCACGCCTTTCCTTTTGGGGAGCCTTATGATCCCGCTGGGGCAGGTGGTGGTATTAGCGGGCATACACTTCACGGTGCTGCGCATCTTGATTATTGCCGCGCTAATACGAAGAGCGATTCCAAACGGATCGTCATCTGAGGGCAAATTCCCAGGTGGATTCAACGGTATCGACCGTATGGTGATCCTCTGGGCGGTATGGGTAGAGGTCATGTGCTCTCTCCAGTTTATGCAAACCCTGGTTCTTATTCATAACCTGGGAGATTTCCTGGACATGTTTGGCGGCTTCCTGGTGGTAAGGTACTTCATCGTCGATCGCGAGACCGTGCGGCGCGCTATCAAGGCCTTGGCTGTGGTTTGCATCATCCAGGGTGCCTGCATGCTCAATGAGCAAATCGCTCACGTTAACGTGTTCGGATACATTGGAGGCTTCGGGCCCTTCATAACGGTAAGAGACGGCAAGATCCGCTCCCAGGGAGTGCTCGGATGTATTTCAGCCGGTGCGTTTGCGGGTGCATTGATTCCCTTGTTTCTGGGCTTATTGACCGAACGAAAATCCCGGATTATTGCATTTGCGGGCGTCGCCGGTGCGACGATTATGGTAATCACGTCGAACTCTAGCACGTCGCTCCTGGCCCTTGCTGCGTCTGCTCTAGGTATTTTGATGTGGCCTCTGCGCAAGAAGATGCGCTTGGTGCGATGGGGAATCTCTCTGATGATCGTCGGGCTGCACTTGGTGATGAAGGCCCCGGTTTGGGCCTTAATTGGCCGCATCGACCTGACAGGTTCATCGTCTGGTTACCACAGGGAGCAGTTGGTGGACAACTGTATCCGGCATTTCGGTGACTGGTGGCTCATGGGATACAAAGATTACGACCAGTGGGGATTTTGTATGTTCGATATGTGCAATCAGTTTGTGGTCCAGGCTGTGTTAGGGGGCTTGGTAGCTCTGGTAGCTTATATCGCGATTTTCTCCAGGAGCTTCGGTAGGATTGGGAGGAGCAGGAAAATGGTCGAAGGAGATCGGCGGCGCGAATGGTTCCTCTGGTGCGAGGGTAGCGCTCTGTTTTCTGTCGTAGTGGCGCATTTTGGCATTAATTACCCTGCTACGACCCAGCTAGGCCTGTTCATCTTTTGGTCTTTTGCTTCCATGGCAACTTTTGAGGTCCGGCAGCCAGCCGAGGCTCCGGCCGATCTTCCTCGCGACGCTCGCTGGCTTCCCAAGCTAGTTGGCGCCTCGTGAATGAAAGTAATGGGCACGTGCGAGTTCTATATAGCTTTCCGCTGCGCCTTGGCGTGGACCGGATATGCTACATTGCCTGGCAACAGGTGAACGGATTAGCAGCTGCAGGAGCGGAATTGTTGGTCCTCCCTGCGTCTCTTGGCCGCCCAGTCCCCGCCGGGGTGACAGTGTCACCGACGCTGGAATGGGGAAAGCTTCGCATACCTTACCGCGTGGTGGGCACGATGCGTGCCTGCGCCTGGCACGATCACATCGTGTCGCGGCGGCTGCAGAAGCTGGCGGGGCAGATCGATATCATCCATGCATGGCCTCTCGGAGCTCTTGAGACGCTTAAAACCGCAAGACGGCTCGGAATTCCGACCGTCCTGGAAAGGTGCAATGCTCACACCGGGTTTGCCATGGAGGTCGTGCAGAAAGAGTGCGAGCGGCTGGGAGTTGTGTTGCCGCCCGATCACGAACATGCCTATGACGAAGAAAAGCTGCGTCGGGAGGAGGCGGAGTATCGCATGGCTACGCGGCTCCTGTGTCCATGCGATTTTGTGGTAAAGACTTTCATCGATAAAAAGTACCCGAAGCAGCAAATGGCAAGGCATCTTTACGGATACGACGAGACTGTATATTACCCCGGCAATGAGAGGCGCAATCCCAAGGACGGGCTGAAAATGCTCTTTGTTGGAGTGTGCGCGGTGCGGAAAGGCGTGCATTTCGCGCTCGAGGCGTGGCTGAAATCTCCAGCATCGAAAGACGGCACGTTCCTGATCGCTGGAGAGTTTCTGCCGGCTTACCAGGAGAAACTGGCACCGATGCTTGCACATCCGAGCGTGAAAGTCCTGGGCCATCGCAACGATGTGGCCGAG
>JASHSG010000133.1 GCA_030040935.1 Acidobacteriaceae bacterium
TTGGGAATGCCGTAGCGAAGCAGGCCGCCGATGCGGTCGTTTTTCTCGTAGACGGTGACGGAGTGGCCGGCGCGGCGAAGCTGCTGCGCGGCGGCGAGGCCGGCGGGACCGCTGCCGACGACGGCGACGCGCTTGCCCGTGGCCTGCTCGGGCGGCTCGGGATGAATCCAGCCCTCATCGAAGCCGCGCTCGACGATGGAGCGCTCGATTAATTTGATCGAAACCGGCGGCTGATTGATGCCGAGGACGCAGGCGGCTTCGCACGGGGCGGGGCAGATGCAGCCGGTGAATTCAGGAAAGTTGTTGGTGGAGTGGAGGCGCCGAATCGCGGCCTGCCATCGGTTGTTGTAGACGAGATCGTTCCAGTCGGGGATGAGATTGTTAACCGGACAGCCGGTGTGGCAGAAGGGCACGCCGCAATCCATGCAGCGAGCGCCCTGTTCGCGCTGCTTTTCCTCGGGGAACGGCTCGTAAATCTCAAACCAGTCGCGAATGCGCTCATCAGCCTTGCGCCGCGTGGCCTGCTCCCGCTGAATTTCAAGGAAGCCGGTAACCTTACCCATGCTGCACCTCGGCAGCCGCCACCAGCGACGGCGTGGCGAGCGGGGAAGTGTAGACAGCTTCGGCGCGCTCGACTCCGAGAACTCGCTTGTACTCGTGCGGGAAGACTTTGATAAAGAGCGGCTGCGCGTCGGCCCAGTGCTCGAGGACCCAGGCAGCGCGCGGGCTGCCGGTGAGGTCGCGATGGCGAGCGAGGAGGGCGCGAACCTTTTCAATGTCGCCGGCGTTGACGAGCGGTTCCAGATCCACACTCGCTTTGTTGCAACGGCGCGTGGAGAAGTCGCCCTGATCGTCGAAGACGTAGGCGATGCCGCCGCTCATGCCGGCGGCGAAGTTGCGTCCCGTGGATCCCAGGACGATGGCGAGCCCGTTGGTCATGTATTCGCAGCCGTGGTCGCCGACGCCTTCAACAACCGCTGTGGCTCCGGAGTTGCGGACGGCAAAGCGCTCGCCGGCAATGCCATTGAGGAAGGCCTCGCCGCTCGTCGCGCCATAGAGCACGACGTTGCCCACGAGAATGCTTTCTTCGGGAAGGAAGCTGGAGGTCTTGGGCGGGTAGGCGATGATGCGGCCGCCGGAAAGACCTTTGCCGAGGTAATCGTTGGCGTCGCCTTCGAGCTCGAGCGTGACGCCCTGGGGAACGAATGCACCGAAGCTTTGTCCCGCTGAGCCGCGGAATTTGAAGTGGATGGTGCCGTCGGGCAATCCGATTGATCCGAAGCGGCGCGCGATTTGGCCGCCCAGCATGGCGCCGACGGTGCGGTGTACGTTGCGAATGGGGAAGCTCGCGTTGACCGGCGTTTGCGATTCGAGCGCGGGTTTGGCCTTGGCGATAAGCGCATGATCGAGAGCGCGGTCAATGCCGTGATCCTGGCATGTGGTGCGGCGGCGGGCCACGCGAGAGGGAAGCGGCGGCGCGTGGAGAATCGAGGAAAGGTCGATTCCGCGGGCTTTCCAGTGCGCGTCGTCGATGTGGGTTTCGATTTTCTCGACGCGACCTACCATCTCGTCGACGGTGCGGAAGCCGAGCCTGGCCATGTGCCGGCGCATCTGTTCGGCAATGAAGAAGAAGAAGTTGATGACGTGCTCGGGCGTGCCGGTGAAGCGCTCGCGAAGCACAGGGTCCTGGGTGGCGATGCCGACCGCGCAGGTATTCAAGTGGCACTTGCGCATCATGATGCAACCCATTGAGATAAGGGGCATTGTGGCAAACCCAAACTCTTCGGCGCCGAGCAGGGCGGCGATCACGACGTCGCGGCCGGTCTGAAGCTTGCCGTCGGTCTGCACGCGGATGCGGCTGCGCAGGTCGTTGAGAAGCAGGACCTGCTGGGTTTCCGCGAGGCCGAGCTCCCAGGGCAGGCCGGCGTGCTTGATGGAACTGAGGGGCGAAGCTCCGGTGCCGCCGGTGTCGCCCGAGATAAGAACAACGTCGGCGTGGGCCTTGGATACGCCCGCGGCGACGGTGCCGACGCCGACTTCGGAGACAAGCTTGACCGCGATGCGCGCGTCAGTGTTGACGTTCTTGAGGTCGTAGATAAGCTGCGCGAGATCCTCGATGGAGTAGATGTCGTGGTGCGGCGGAGGCGAGATGAGACCGACGCCGGGGATGGAGTGGCGGATGCGCGCGATTTCGCCGTCGACCTTGTGGCCGGGAAGCTGCCCGCCTTCTCCGGGCTTTGCGCCCTGCGCCATTTTGATTTGCAGCTCGGTAGCGTTGACGAGGTAGTTTGTAGTGACGCCGAAGCGGCCGCTGGCGACCTGCTTGACGGCCGAGCGCCGCGAATCGCCATTGGCGTCGGGCTTGAAGCGGGCTTCGTCCTCGCCGCCTTCGCCAGTGTTGGACATTCCGCCGAGGCGGTTCATGGCGATGGCGAGAGTTTCGTGCGCCTCTTTCGAGATGGACCCGAAGCTCATGGCGCCGGTGGTGAAGCGCTTCACGATTTCCCTGGCGGGCTCGATTTCTTCAAGGGGAATCGGCTCGTCGAGATATTTGAGCTTGAACAGGCCGCGCAGCGTGCAAAGGGTGCGGTTCTGTCCGTCGATGAGATCGGTGAACTCCTGGAAGGTGGCCGGATTGTTGCTGCGGACGGCGTGCTGCACCTTGCTGATGGTGAGCGGATTGAGAAGGTGAAACTCGCCGCCCTCGCGGTACTGATACTGGCCGCCGACGGCGAGATCGGTTTCAGAGTCGGTGAGCGGCTGGAAGGCGTACTCGTGCTTCATCTGCGCTTCGCGCGCGAGCACGCCGAGGCCCACGCCTTCAATGCGCGAGGCGGTGCCGGGGAAGTAGTCCTC
>JASHSG010000134.1 GCA_030040935.1 Acidobacteriaceae bacterium
CGCCAAAAGCGTAGTGGATGAAGCGCGCCATCTTCCGCGCTTCCTTCTTGTCCACAAATTGCAGGGGATCGAAGTTCTTTACCTCGGCGGCGAACGTCACCGGGAATCCGGTGGTGTCAAATCCCGTAATCGGCGCCACTCCGCTGGCGCCGCCCAGGATTTGCCGCCATACCTCGGGAGCGGTGTTACCTACACCGCAGATTAGCCCCAGGCCTGTCACTACCACTCTGCGGTTGATTGCCTGGGTCAACGCTTACTTGCCGCCTTTCGCGTTCTTCTCGATGTAGTCCATCGCGTCTTTCACCGTCTTGATCTTCTCGGCGTCCTCGTCGGGAATCTCCATGTCGAACGCCTCTTCGAACTGCATCACCAGTTCGACCACGTCCAGCGAATCGGCGCCCAGATCTTCCTGAAAGCTGGCGCCGGGCGTCACTTCGGCTTCGTCCACCTGTAACTGCTCGACGATGATCTGCTTCACTTTTTCTTCAACAGCCATGCGTACCTCTCCTCGTGTTGTTGGGAACTTAAGAATTCGCTTCGGGATTTGGAAACAACGCCCTGCGTGCCTACCATACTGGCCCGCGGCGGGAAATGACAACCATCGCGCCAACAAATCTGCGCATGGCCCCGAATCTTCAAGTCTACCGGCAGGAACCGGGGGTGTAAAGGCGTCTGTCCCGGGGGAAACGATTGAAGAAACAGGAAATAGGAAGAAGGGAATAGGGAACAGAACGACTGCCCGGAAATGCACAGGCGCAAAGCGTATATTTGGCGAAGAGGGGATCCACTATCGATGGTCGAAATTGCGCTCGGAGTTTGTATCGTTCTGGCATTTGTGATCGGGCTCCTCTTCGGACGCTCTTCAGGTCAGGCATCCGCGAAAGCCGAAAGCGAAGCTCAAGCCGAAACCATCGACGTCCTCAAAGGGGATAAAACGCGGCTTGATTCGCTCTGTGAATCGCAGGCTGCCGAGAACCAGCAACTTCGCGAGAGAATCGCGCGTGCCGAAGAGCGCCAGGCGGCTCAGGAGCAGAAATTTACACAGATGAAGGCGGACCTCGACACTGCGTTCGCCGATCTGGCCGCCAAAGCTCTCCGAGACAATAATGAAAGCTTCCTTAGCCTGGCCAATCAAAAACTCGGCGCGCAAAGCAACGAAGCAAAGCAAACGCTTGAGGCCAAAGAACTCGCGATCAAAAATCTCGTGGATCCGCTGACCCAAACGCTCGCTAACCTCGACCAACAGACCCGCGCGATGGAGACCGCGCGCGCGGGGGCCTATGCAGGTATGACGACTCTCGTCACCAACCTGCAGAATTCGATTCCCACCTCGCTCGAATCCCTGAAAAATGAAACCGCCCAGCTCATCAGCGCTTTGCGTGCGCCCAAAACCCGCGGCAACTGGGGCGAACTCCAATTGCGCCGTTGCGTCGAATACGCCGGGATGATCGAGTACTGCTCGTTCTCTGAGCAGGTGTCGGCCCGCAATGAAGATGACCAGTTGCTGCGCCCCGATCTTTCGATCCTGCTTCCCAACGGGCGCGAAATCGTTGTCGATGCAAAAACCCCGCTCGATGCATTTCTTGACGCAACGGGGAATGACGACCCCGCGACTCAGAAGCTGCGCCTGGATGCCCACGCACAGCGAGTTCGCACCCACCTTAAGGAGCTATCGGGTAAAGCGTATTGGAAACAGTTCGAGAAAGCCCCCGACTTTGTCGTCTGCTTCCTTCCCGGTGAGGCGCTCTTCAGCGCAGCACTCGAAGCCGATCCTTCGCTCATAGAATTCGGAGCGCAAAGCCACGTCGTCCTCGCTACGCCTACTACGCTCATCGCACTGCTGCGCGCGATTGACTTCGGCTGGCAGCAATCGAAAATTACGGAGAATGCGAAGGCAATTCATGAGTTGGGCCGCCGCATATACGAGAAGCTCGTGGTAGCGCAGTCCCACGTCACGAGGCTTGGCAATGCTCTTACCAACAGCGTCGACACCTACAACAAGTTTCTCGGCTCAATCGAAGGCAAGCAGGGTGGAAGTGTCTTCTTTCTAGGACGTCAGCTCGGAGAGCTCGTCCATTCCGATCAGGAGCTCGCCGAAATCAAGCAGCTCCAGCCGGATTCGCGCGACATGGAATCGCCCGAGTGGTCGCAGCCGCTGCTCGCTGGCGCCCCTCAGGACACCTCCAAAACTGGGCAGTAGTCCTGGAGACCTTCGAATTGGAGTGTCGCCGACTCGCTGACTTCTAACTCGCCCCACCTACCGCTGCGGCGCCGGCGGCGTTGCAGGCGCCGCAGGCTGGCTCGGCGCTGCCGGCGCTGGCGTATCCTTCACCCTGGTCAGCGTCAAGTCCATCCCGGGGAAATCGGCCGAATCGGACTTCGTCGTCATCTTGATCGTGTCCCCGTCCACTGTACAGTCGTGGTGGATGGTGATCCCGTTAAACGAATCGTCAAACGTGAACTTATCTCCGTCCACCTTGCCGTTGCTGATCGCCGTGGGGTCGCCCTGCGGCAGCTGCACCGTGCCCGTCAGCGTAGCGCCATCCTGCTTAAAGGTGAAGGTAATCTGGATGCTCGTGCCATCCGGAGTCTTCACGTCTCCCGTCCAGGTTCCCGTCACGTCCGCGGCCATTGCCGTCGCCGCGCTCAATGTCATCGCCAGTCCAGCGAAAATTGATAGCATCTTCCCCATTGGTCCCTCGAAGCCAACTTCACCGCGCACCCATCATACAGAGGAAATGTGAAAATTGAAAAGTAGCCTCCATGAGTAACCAATCAAGCATTCGCGATCTGAAGGGCAGGACTCGAGCAGAGAGCCTCCAGACACTTCACATCTGGCGCTTCGCCGTGCGTCGGTATTGGATAAAGCGCGGCGCTAGCTGGCGACGGAGGCGGCGCTGCGGCCGCGGCGGCGGGCAAGTGGCAGCGCTGTGAACCAGTAGAGCGGTGGCCCCAGTAGGGCGATCCCCGAGGCAAAAAGAAGAGATGAGACGTTGGCGAGGGCTGTGCCCGGATCACCCAGCTTCTCGCTCCGCGAGGCGTAGAGTGCGTACGCGATGAGGACGCTGGGGCCGATTGCGAGCAGGCAAACGAAGACAAAGTTGCCGGCACGGAACGGCCTCAGAAGCTGCGGCTCACGGACGCGAAGAGCTATAAGGGTGAGGAACTCAAGGATGAGACTCGTGCCGTAGAGAATGAGGTCGATGGAGATAAGGCGCTCGAAGGGAAGGCTGAGAGCGAGCGCCCAGCCCAGCCCGCAGAAGAGCACGCTAACCCAGGGAACACCGCGGCGGTTGCGGCGCTCGAAGATGCGCGGCAACATGCCATCGGCGGCCATGGCGATGGGCAGACGAGTATAGCTCATCATGAGCGCATTGAACATGCCAACGCCGCAGACGACGCCTCCGGCAACGACAGCTATGGAAAGCGGAGTACCGCCGAGCTGGCCTGCGGCGACGGCCCACGAACCGGTGGTAAAGCCATCAGGCGAAAGTCCTCCCAAGGCCATTGCAGCAAGCGGCAGGACGTAAGTGATCGTTGTGATGATGGCAGCGCCAATGATTGCACGCGGGTAATTGCGCTGAGGGTGATCGACGTCGCGCGCGACGGTGGAGGCATTATCCCAGCCCATGTAGTTCCATAAACCAACGAGAATTGCGGTGGAGAGGCCCCCATCGGCATCGGACGGATGAGCGGGACGACCCCATTCGATGGCAGGATGAAGTGTGAGGCCGCGCCAGAAGCCGAGAAAAACAAAGACAACAAAGGGCGCGAGGAGAAGCGCGGACATCCAAACAGAGTCTGCGCCGACGCGGGGCGCACCACGCAGGTTCCACGCGCAACATAAAACGACGACCGCCAGCGACCAGAGGTAATCACGCGGAGGGGTAGTTAGAGGGGAGCTGAATCTTCCCAGATAGAGGACAAAGATGCTGGGGTAGAGCGCCATGTCGAAAATGCTCGCCGAGAGCGAGAGCCAGCTTTCCTGGTAGCCCCAGAAGGACCCGAGGCCGCGACGCACCCAAATGTAAAAGCCGCCTTCATCGGGTATGGCGGCCGCGAGCTCGCCAATCATCAGAGCAGTTGGTAGGCTCCAGACGAGCGGTAGAACAAGCAGAATGGCGATGGCCCAGGCATAGCCGGCGCCACCGAGAACATCCTCCATCCCGTAAGGGCCTCCGGATACCATAAAAAAAGTAGCGGCGATGAGCGGCAGAAGGAGGAGCTTTCTGGGCGCGAAGTCAAAGATGGCGCGCATACAAATGAATGTAACTGTGGGCGCGCGAAAGGGAAAGCGTCACGAATGCGAGTTCCGGTATAATCCATTGAAGATCGGAGAGATGGCCGAGTGGCTGAAGGCGGCGGTTTGCTAAACCGTTGTACGGTCAAAAGCTGTACCGGGGGTTCGAATCCCCCTCTCTCCGCCAGAAAACTAGAATCAGCAACTTAGCGATCGTTTACCAGAGCTTCGGCTAAAGCTTATCCCATCGCCAGCTTCTCGGCATTTCGTAACGGAGAAGAAGCACGGGAAACTGTACCTCGTCGCTTTACATTGGACGGAACCTGACTTTCGGGAACCCTGAGCGGATGAACAACTTAGAGCTCTCATGCATCGAAGCTCAAGGCGCGTTCTCTAGATGTGAGGGGTCCAGTTCGATCGGACGGCGTGCACTGCGGCGGAAAAGCGCGAGCGTTGATCTTTTCGCGTTTACCAGGTGCTGCTAAACTATGATTTGCCACTCGACAGGCGCGTAGCTCAGTTGGTTAGAGCGCTTCCTTGACACGGAAGAGGTCGTTGGTTCGAATCCAATCGTGCCTACCAATCTCCTCTAACTTCAATTGATTAAAGGCTTTACCTCTTGATAAGGTGGCTCAGTCGGTGCCGAATGGTGCTGGTTTTTGTGCCCTATTTTCTCCTCGGGAAGCAGTAACGATGCAACTCTTGCATTCGCGTCCTTCTTGTGGCGAGAAACGGTCTGAGAGTAGAGCCTCAGCGTAGCGTTACCTGCCCGAATGATTGTGTGTACCGGATCCAGCGTCGGGTCGGAGAGCCCCGTGTGAGCGATGCTGCAAATGCTCAATGGTGCGTCCCATCTCAAGCAGAAGCTCCCGGGCCATTTCACGCGTGAAGCCGTGGCGAATGAGAATACGCTGGATGACGAGATCCTCGCGGTTGGGCGGCATGGAGTAAGCGGGAACGAGCCAGCCACGATCGCGCAATCGATCGGCGACGTCATAGAGCGTGAACGGCGTGCGTGCTGGGTCTCTAAGTTTCCAACAAACGCCCGGAATGCCGCCCACGCCGTCATAGATGATTTCGAATGGTCCGAACGCGGCGATTTGGACGGCAAGCTCTCTGCCGATGTCCGAGCACTCGGATTGGATTCGGCGATAGCCTGCCTTGCCGAGGCGGAGGAAATTGTAATACTGGCAGATGATTTCGCCGCCGGGCCGCGAGAAGTTGAGCGCGAAGGTGGGAATGTTGCCGCCGAGATAATTGACGTCGAAGATCAGCTCATCAGGCAGGTCAAGCTTTTCGCGCCAGAGCGCCCAGCCGACTCCCAGAGGCGCCAGCCCGAACTTGTGGCCTGAGGCATTGATAGATCGGACGCGCGGCAAACGAAAATCCCAGAGCAAATTAGGCTCGAGAAAGGGTGCAAGAAAAGCGCCGCTCGCGCCGTCGACGTGAATCGGAATATCGAGGCCCGTCTCGGCGTGAAGCTTATCGAGGGCCATGCTGATCTCGTGGACGGGCTCGAATTGCAAAGTGAAGGTGACGCCCAGGGTGACGACAACGCCGATAGTGTTTTCGTCGCAACGCTTCAACACTTCATCGGGCGTGAGCAAAAGGCGCTCGTTTTCCATGGGAACTTCGCGAATGTTGACATCGAAATAACGGCAGAACTTGTGCCAGCAGACCTGAACCGGGCCCATGACCAGGTTGGGGGAATCTGTTCGCTTGCCGAGGGCATTTTGCCGCTTGCGCCAGTTCCACTTCATCGCCAGGCCTCCAAGCATCGCGGCTTCGCTGGAGCCTGTGGTGGAGCAGCCCATGGTGCTCGCTGATTCGGGGGAGTTCCAAAGATCGGCAAGCATGTGAACGCAGCGCTCTTCTATCGCTGCGGTCTGTGGGTATTCATCCTTGTCGATCATGTTCTTGTCGGCCGATTCATCCATGAGGAGACCGACTTCGGGCTCGATCCATGTAGTGCAGAAAGTGGCCAGATTGTGCTGGGAGTTTCCATCGAGAACGAGCTGCGCGTGGATCGTGCGATAGACGGCTTGCGGGTCGTGCGAGATTTCAGGAAATATATACGTCTGGCCGCTGCGATGCAGAGCGTCCGATTCGATGGCATTCGTCGGGCGGGCGCTCAGTTGGCGAGTGTTGTGAAGTGGCATAAGCTCTCCTACTTGCGGAATTCATTCGAGGAGCGTGGACACCGGCAGAAAGCCATCATCCTTGAGTTAATCTGAAGTTTTAACTCTAACTGCAAACAGCGAGTGCTGAGCGAGGATGAACAGCGTACCGCGGTCCGCGCCGCCGAAGATAATATCAATCGGACGCTCGGGGACATCGATTTGACCGATTAGTCTTCCCGCCGGGTTGTAGACGAAGATCTCCCCGTTGGCAACGTACACGTTGCCCTGGATGTCGACGGCGACGCTTTCACCGCCGCGCTCGGTGAAAGGCTGCAGACTGTGCAGCGTGCCGTCGGCAGCGACGCGCGCGTTATAGGTGCGGTCTTCCGATTCGCTGCTGACATAAATTCGCTGGCCCGGCAGAGCGGTGATGAAACCGTACGTATCAAGATTGTCGGAGAATCGCCAGCCAGTGGAGTCGGGAGGACCCTGCTGAAAGACGCGTCCTGCGGGCAGGATGACGCTGCCATCGAGCGAGACATACTCCCTTGTTTTCGGCGTGGATACATCGTCCGCAAACATTTCGGCGAGCGACTTGTAAGTGAGCGTCGAGAAGTCGAGCTGGTTTCGGAATTCGCCGTTGTTCCAATAGTTGACCGGAAAAATCTCTGCGGCTCCTGGATGGGGGGCCGATGGCTCCGGCGTGAGAATCGAAATCTGATCCTCCGCCGAGCCGGGGCGGAATGAATAGACAGTTCCTTCCGGACCAGCAGAAGAGACCACGAGCAGGTTGCCCGATCTATCGAAAGCGAGATTGACCGGATCGAGAGCGTTGTCACGTTCGATGGTTAGACCTTCGGCAGCCGACCAGCCATAAATGCGCTGCTCGTGGTGATCGACAAAATATAGCTTGCCGGCAGCGTCGACTGCAGCGCCGGAGATGAAGAAGAAGCCGTCTTCGAGTCTCTCAACCTTCGTGCTGGACGCGAGGATGGCGGAGGCATGGGTGGTGTGCGGGGCTGGCGGGTTCTCGGGAATATCGAGCATTGCAAATTCGCGCTCGCGGACTTCAAGGTGATGCGTCATATCCTGAATTGCGTTTTCATAGGGATATTTGCTGGCGCGAAGATACGTGCCACAACCATTGTCATCGCAGGTGGGATAGCCGCTTTCGGCATTGATGTGCACGTTGCGGAAGTGAATGTCTCCGGAATGATAAAGGCGAACCGCAGCCGGAAAGGACGCCCGAGATCGCGTTACGCGATAGCCGTGATAATTGGCGATAGTGATGTTGCGCGACCACCTGAATTCGAGCGATAACGATTCGGGACTTTCTCCGGCCTCTTCCTCGGTCTGAGGCGCGTTGACGTCCCAATTTTCGACGTGGTCGAATATGACTTCGTTACGCACGTGATGTTCGGTCGAAAGCTCGTAAACGTGGCCGGGAGTCTTCGTGTCTGAAACGTAAAAACCGGCTTGGGCGAAGGTGTCGGGAGTCCAGATGTCTGCGAACGTTCCGCCACCACCATGAGTGATCCAAAGGCTGGGGTATTGCCCGTCCCAGCGCTTCGCGAGTACGGAATCAGCGGTGTGATTATTGTTGTAGGGATTGAAGCCGGTGCCGTGGCCGCCGAGAAAACGTACATCGTCGATGAGGGAACGTTCGCCGGATTGCCACAGCACGCCGACAGCGCGGGGGTTGATGCCGCCGGTGTAGACTCCGAAACCGCTGATGATGTTGGACCCGCCGACGGGCGACCTGATCACTGGCCGTGGCGCACCGACACCCTGAAATCCCGGCGCGGAATCATCGAGGTCGAATTGAGTCAGCGTGGGATGCAGGCCGATTAGAATTGTGTCATGCTTCAAGGTCAGCGTGTCGCTGACGCGGTAGTGGCCGCTGGGAAAATAGAGCACGCGATGCGCGGCGATGGCGTTCTGGATTGCCGATGTGTCGTCGGTGGTTCCATCGCCCACAACGCCGAGGTTGTGAACGTTGACCCATTCGGATGTGGGCGGCAGGGCCGGAATCGCAGGCGGAAGTGGGGCGGGAAGCGCGCTGAGCGCCACGGCATCGTAGCGCTGGCCGATTGCGCCGGTCATTCCTTCGCCCGGCACGATGAGCCCATAGTTGAAACTTCTCACCTGGTAGATCGCAGCCTTTGCGGGAATCGATTTTCCGCTTTCGCGAAAAAGAACGAATGTGGGGACATCGTCGAGCGTGGCGCTTTCAAAGCCGATTTCAGTCAGCGGGCTTTTTTCATTGCTGATGATGACGGCGGCTTTTGCGACATGCTCGAAGCGGCAGTCTTTCGCCCACATCTCGTCGGAATAGTGCGGGTCAATGTCGATGGCCACAGGAAGGTTGCGGAAGGTGTCGCGGATGAGGGTGAGGCCTACTTCGTGCTCGCGAACCGCCGCCTCGCGCTGGCCGTCGAAGACCGAATCGATCAGCGTGAATTGCCAGGCGGGAGAGGTTTTATCGGTCAGAATTCCGTAGCGGCCGCCGTAGAAATGGAGATCCTCGGCCTCGTTGCCGACCTCTGTGAGCGCAGCCAGGCCGGAGCCGACATGAAAATCCATGTGGCTGAGATACGCATGCTGCGCGACATGAAAGCGAATGGCGATCGCGGCCGGGTTGCCATCGCCGATCTCGAAGTCGATGTTGCTGATCGCGGAATAGAAAGTGTCTTCGTCCGCGTCGGCCACATTGTCGTTGGGCGGCACGCTGCCGGGCGGAGGAAACGGAACGCGCCTGGCGGATCGCTGAATGGCGGCAGGGCTTGCGCCGGTGAACATGAGCATGACGCCTTCGCCGGATTGAAATCCCGGCGTGTTGTCAGCGAGCGCGAAAACGGGGCGCGTGGCGCCATAGCCGATGAGGCGCACGCCCGGCCAAAGATAGACGGTGCGCGTGATGCGGTAGCGACCGGAGGGGACGAAGACAAGTCCCTCGCGAACGCCGCCTTCTGCTTTGTCGATTGCCGCCTGAATCGCCGCCGTGTCGTCTGCTGCGCCGTCGGCATGCGCGCCGAACTCCTGCGCGGTGAGATAGACGGCTTTCGGGTCGTCGAGCCGCGTTGTAAAGACGGAGGATGCCGAAGAGACAGAAGTGATGCCCAGCAAAAGCGCGGAGCACAGCAGAGCTTTCTTCATGAGTGCGTTCCTTGCAAGCGTCTTGTTTTACGAGCGGCGCTACGAGCGCTCGGCGGCGTGGTACTCGCGGCGAATGCGCCCGATGTTGACCGTCGGTTTCGGATACTTCATGCGCAGCGATTCCAGGTGCTCGACAACGATGCGCGCGATGGCGAGATTGCGGAACCACTTGTGATTCGATGGAATGATGAACCACGGCGATTGGGACGTGCTGCAACGGGAGAGCGCTTCTTCATACGCCGCGATGTAATCCTTCCAAAACGCGCGTTCCTTGTAGTCGGCTTCGCTGATTTTCCAATGCTTGGTGGGGTCGTCGAGGCGCTCCTTGAAGCGCTTCAGTTGTTCTTCCTTCGAAATGTGCAGAAAGAACTTGAGAATGTGGGTCTGGTGCGCGACCAGCTCCTTCTCAAAGCTGTTGATCTGATCGTAACGGCGGGACCAGACGTCCTTGGGAACGAGATTATGAACCCGCACCACGAGGACGTCCTCGTAATGCGAGCGGTTGAAGATGACGACTTCGCCGCAAGCGGGTGCGGCTTTGTGTGCGCGCCACAGAAAATCGTGTGCAGCCTCTTCGGCAGAGGGTTGTTTGAAAGGCGCGACACGGCAGCCCTGCGGGTTCATGGCGCCGAGAACATGGTTGATGACACCGTCTTTGCCGCCGGTGTCGACGGCCTGCAGGCAGATGAGGAGAGAGTGCCGGTGCTCGGCGTAGAGCTGGTCTTGCAATTCGCGGAGCTTGTTCTGATAGTGCTCGACCTCATCGGCCACAGACCTTGGGCTTTTGTGGCCGCCTGTGAACGATGGGTCAAAATCTCTGAGCTTAACCTTGCTTTCCGGCTCGACTTTGAGTTTTTTCAGGTAACTCATTTCGGTTCTCCACTATGAGAATCGCGTTTCCGGCTGATCGAAACCGCAGGCATGCGCGAGGCGGGTTGGCTCTGCAAATGCTGGCAGGCAAAGCAACACTCGTGACGGCAACAGAAGAAATGCTAACAGCCCGGGAAGCCTGGCAGTTTCCGTCTCCGACGGAAATCCGCGGGAAACCGTAACAGAAGCGTAAACAGAACTAGACTATAGTCAAGAGGCAAATGTGAAGGGCAGAGTGCCTCAAGAATCGACCGGGTTCGATGCGGCGCGGACGACACGCCCGCAGAAAGGAGAGATGAATCGTGGAAGCGACCCTATCGCCGGATTTATTGCAGAATATGGATGCCTACTGGAGAGCGTCAAATTATCTCTCAGTTGGCCAGATTTATCTCTATGACAACCCATTGCTCAAGCGCCCGCTTGAGATCGGGGATGTGAAGCAAATGCTTCTCGGCCACTGGGGAACGACCCCAGGGCAGAACTTCATTTATACGCATTTGAATCGAATAATCAAGAAATACGATCTCGACATGATTTACGTTTCCGGCCCCGGACATGGAGGTCCGGCTGTGGTGAGCCACACCTACTTAGAGGGAACTTACACCGAAATCTATCCCGATATTAGCCGAGACGAAGAGGGTCTTAGGAAGCTATTCATTCAGTTTTCATTTCCAGGCGGTATTCCGAGCCACGCATCGCCGGAAACTCCAGGATCGATCCACGAGGGAGGTGAGCTGGGCTATTCGCTCAGCCATTCGTTCGGCGCAGTGATGGACAATCGAGAGTTGATTGTGGCGTGCGTCGTGGGTGATGGAGAGGCGGAGACCGGACCACTGGCGACTGCATGGCACTCGAACAAGTTTATCGATGCTGCCTCTGATGGGGCGGTGCTACCGATTCTACATCTGAATGGTTACAAGATCGCGAATCCTACTGTACTCGCGCGCATTTCGCACGAGGAGTTGGAGCAATTGTTCCACGGCTACGGCTGGCAGCCCTATTTTGTGGAGGGGCACGAGCCGGCGCCAATGCACGAGGCGATGGCGACGGCACTCGATCGCGCGGTGGAGGAGATCAGGAAAATTCAGCGGCGCGCTCGCGTCCACGGGAACACGGAGCGCGCGAGATGGCCGATGATCGTGCTCAACTCTCCCAAGGGGTGGACGGGGCCGAAGGTTGTCGATGGATTGCAAGTGGAAGGAACATTCCGCTCGCATCAGGTGCCGTTGTCGGATCCCCGAACAAATCCAAAGCACCTGAAGCAACTGGAGGAATGGCTGAAAAGCTATCGGGCGGAAGAGCTCTTCGACGATGGAGGCCAGCTGCGGCCAGAACTGGCGGAGCTTGCGCCGGTTGGCGCTCGACGGATGGGGTCCAATCCTCATGCCAATGGTGGAATTTTCTTGCGCGACTTGAGGATGCCCGATTTTCGAGACTATGGCACGAACGTGCCTGCGGCCGGGTCGCCAGGCATCGGGGACACGCGCGTGCTTGCCCCGTTTCTGCGCGATGTGGTGAAGCTGAATGCGGAACCAAGGATCTTCAGAATCTTCGGACCCGATGAAACCATCTCCAACGGGCTGAAGGCAGTATTCGAAACGACCAATCGACAATGGGATGCGGAGATGATGGCCAACGACGAGTTTCTTGCACCCGAGGGACGCGTGATGGAGATGCTGAGCGAACATCAGTGCGAAGGATGGCTGGAGGGATATCTGCTTACCGGGCGTCATGGGTTATTCAATTGCTATGAGGCGTTCATTCATATTGTCGACTCCATGTTCAACCAGCATGCCAAATGGCTTAAGGTAACAAACGGGCTGCCGTGGAGACGAAAGATCTCTTCTCTCAATTACCTGCTGGCGTCGCACGTATGGCGACAGGATCACAACGGATTTACACACCAGGATCCGGGATTCATCGATCACGTGGTAAATAAGAAAGCCGAGGTTGTGCGTGTATATCTTCCGCCCGATGCCAATTGCCTTCTTTCGGTAATGGACCACTGCCTGCGCAGCCAGCAATACGTCAACGTTGTGGTTGCGGGGAAACATCCTGCGCCGCAGTGGCTGACCATGGACGCGGCGATCAAACACTGTACAGAGGGCATCGGCATCTGGCAATGGGCCAGCAACGATCAGGGAGGTGCGCCCGACGCAGTGATGGCTTGTTGCGGCGACGTGCCCACGCTGGAGACGCTGGCCGCGGTGAGCATTCTACGCGAGCATTTGCCTGAGCTAAAACTGCGGGTAGTGAACGTCGTCGACCTGATGAAACTGCAGCCGCAAACAGAGCATCCGCACGGACTGAGCGACGCGGATTTTGACACGCTCTTCACAAAAGATAAGCCGGTGATCTTCGCATTCCACGCCTATCCGTGGCTAATCCACCGCCTCACTTACCGCCGCGCCAACCACAACAACATTCATGTGCGCGGCTACAAGGAGGAGGGAACCATCACAACACCATTTGACATGACAGTGATGAACGACCTGGACCGCTTTCACCTGGCCATGGACACAATTGACCGCATTCCGCGTATTTGGGAGAAGGGCGCATACCTGAAACAGACGCTCAAAGACAAATTGGTGGAACACAAGCAATACATCAGAAAAAATGGAATGGACCTTCCTGAGGTTCGAGACTGGAAGTGGAAGAGCCCCCAGGGTTAAGCGTAACTGTGAGAAGCGCAGCACCCGACGCCGCCTCCAATCAATGACGGAATCATCGATGCTGGATAGGCGACGATTCGATGATCCCGTCTCCCGTACCTTTCACTTCGAACTCGAAGCGCGCAAAAATGCGCCCAAACTCGCGCAATGCCTGTTCGCGTATGGAGCCCGTGGATACGTAACGATATTCCTTGGAGCTCGAGTGTGCCTTAGCTGTGGCATCGGCATCACGCAATAGTGTCTCGAGCGTGATTTTCTCGGACAGCCAAAGCGGCTGTGGATGGAACGCAGGACTGCATCCAGCGCTTGCGTCAACTCGTTGTATCTGAGAATCATTCATCGTTCGGGTGAGGTCCTGTCAATGACCTCGAGCGGATGTTCGCACCGACATTTTGTCCGAGCCAGAATCTCATTGCAATGGGATACTTTTCGGGAGATCGCTCAACAAGTGCCCATGAAGCCAAACAGCGAAATCGAGGAAGGCAGCATCTCAGTCGGACTTCGGACCAGATTGATGATGTGCGCCTCTGGAAAGGTCTCGAGGAGAGATTCGATTCTAGCGCTGGCGGCACGTAAACGATTGGGCGACGTTTGACACTTGGACTTTCACCGTGGCCGCGGCTGCAAGCAAATTAGCAAATGCTCATGATCGAGAGGAATACAGGTCTTCCCACCGGCATGTTAGTCTTGCGCCAGTGCGGTTTTGTCGACCAAACCATCATGAGAACTCAACCAATTCTTCTTGCAATAGTCTCCATCGTCAACCTAGCTTCCACCGCTCTATTCGCGCAACAAGCTGCGGATGAGAAGCAGAATCTGTGCCGTGCTCAAAGGTGTTCATACTTGAATCCGGCGCTAACGCCGCGAGAGCGCGCCAAGGACCTAGTGAGCCGCATGACGCTCGAAGAGAAGGTGAGCCAGATGCAGGACATGGCGCCAGCGATTCCGAGGTTGGGGGTTCCCGCGTACAACTGGTGGAACGAGGCACTGCACGGCGTGGCGCGTAACGGATTTGCGACGAATTTTCCGCAATCGATCGGGCTGGCGGCGACCTGGGATCCGGCGCTGATGCACCGGATTGCCACGACGATAGCCGTTGAAGGTCGGGCTAAGTATAACTACGCGATACGCAACGGCGATCACAGCAGGTTTGCGGGACTTACGTTCTGGTCGCCGAATATAAACATCGATCGCGATCCGCGATGGGGCCGCGGCATGGAAACCTTCGGTGAGGATCCGTTCCTGACGGCGAGCATGGGAGTGGAGTTCGTCAAGGGGCTCCAGGGCGACAATCCGAAGTATCTCGAGCTAGTGTCGACGCCGAAACACTATGCCGTGCATAGTGGTCCGGAACCATCGAGGCACGGATTCAACGTGGATATCTCGGAGCACGATTTAGAGGACACGTATCTGCCCGCATTTCGCGCGACGATCGTGGAGGGACACGCCGACTCGATCATGTGCGCCTACAACGCAATCGACGGCGCACCGGCCTGTGCGAATACAGAGCTCCTGCAACAGCATCTGCGCGAAGATTGGGGGTTCGACGGGTACACGGTCTCGGACTGCGACGCGGTGGGCGACATTCAGCGCGGGCATCACTTTGCGGCGAACCCCGAAGAGGCCGCTGCCTTGGCAGTAAAGGCAGGCACGGATCTGGATTGCGGCCGGACCTATGCGGCTCTGACCAACGCTGTGAGTGAGCACCTTTTGACTGAAAGCGACATCGATGCGGCCGTGGTACAACTTTTCACCGCGCGCATGCGGCTTGGGATGTTTGACCCTCCGTCGCTGGTGCCATTCAACGCAATTCCGTACTCCGAAGTGAATTCGGCAGAGCACCGCGAACTGGCGCTCGAGGCAGCGCGCAAATCGATTGTGCTTCTGAAGAATCGCAACGAGACGCTCCCGCTGAACAGGTCGATCCGGAAGATCGCGGTGGTGGGCCCGACGGCCGATTTGCTCGAATCTATTGAAGGCAATTACAACGGAACCGCGCCCGATCCCGTTTCGCCGCTGAATGGATTGCGGAAGGAATTTGGAAGCCAGAATGTGCTGTTTGCACCCGGATCGATTCTCGCCGATGGATCGCCTGCACCGATTCCGTCGGCGTACTTGCGAACGGACGAGTCGTTGAAGACGTCGGGGTTGAAAGGTGAGTACTTCGAAGATACGGAGCTGACAGGCACGCCGAAGATGGTCCGGGTAGACGCAAAGATCAACTTCGACTGGAATCGCGTCACGCCAGCTGCAGGTTTCCCGACTGAAACATTTGCAGTGCGATGGACTGGCGAACTTCTTCCGCCGGCGGCAGGAGATTATGTGCTGAGTGTGCGCGGTCCGCGGCCATTCGTGGCGTCGGTTTTGACCGGCGAGGCGGGTGGAACTCAGACACCAGCGGCCAAGATCCCGGTTCGTGTCCGGCTTTATATTGACAACAAGCTTGTGATGGATGGCTCGAGCAATGCAGCCGAAGCGCGGTTGAATTTTGCTGATACAAGCCCGCACGCGATTCGTGTGGAGTATATACATCTTCCCAACGATCGCAATGTCAGTCTCGTTTGGGACCCTCCGGCGAACAGCCTGCTGGGCCAGGCGGTCGATGCGGCGAGGAAATCGGACGCCGTTATCGCATTCGTGGGACTCTCTCCGAACCTGGAGGGCGAGGAGATGAACGTACACGTGGATGGATTCGAGGGCGGCGACCGGACGACAATTGAACTGCCCGCGGCACAGGAACATCTGCTGGAGGCGATGGGCGAGACTGGCAGACCGCTCATTGTGGTAGTGACTTCCGGCAGCGCACTTGCGGTTCCGTGGGCCAAGGAGCACGCCGACGCATTGCTTGAGGCTTGGTATCCAGGCGAGGAGGGCGGAGACGCGATTGCCGAGACGCTGAATGGCAAAAACAACCCCGCGGGACGGCTACCAGTCACGTTCTATGCGTCTACAAGCGATTTACCCCCGTTTACCGACTACTCAATGAAGAACAGGACTTACCGCTATTACCGCGGCGATGTGTTGTACCCGTTCGGATACGGCCTGAGCTATTCACGCTTTAGCTATGGCGCTCCGAGCGTGAACGCAAGAAAAATCATGGCCGGCGCGCCGGTGGTCGTGACGACGACAGTACGCAATACGAGCGAGCGCGATGGAGACGAAGTGGCCGAACTTTACATAAAGGCTCCGCAGACGGTGGTCTCCCCCGCGTTGGAGCTGGAAGGATTCAAGAGAATCCATTTGCAGGCAGGTGAAGCGAGGCGAGTCGAGTTCACACTATCGCCGCGCCAGCTGAGCGAAGTAGACGAGAAGGGAAATCGTGCGGTTGTACCGGGCGAATACGCAATCTACATCTCGGGCATGCAGCCGAAGCCGGGCACACCCGCGGCGATGATTCGCATTTCCGGCACGATGGTGCTTCCGAAATGAAATCTGGCACGGGACGAAGTGGGTTTCGCAGACTAACGGGCGAGAGCCTGAATTTGCGACGCGACAAAATCATGGACAAACATCAGGCTGGTGGGAGATGACACTGTTGCCGCGCTGGTTTGTCCTGCTGCGTGAATAATGAGCAAAGGGCGCGGATCCCACTCTCCACCATGAGAAACACGCTCGTCTTCGGCGCTCCATCCAGGAGTTGTACGCCAGATCTTCGTGCGCCAGGAATGATCTCCCTGAACAATCAGGGTCGTTTCGGGCCAGCGCGGCTGCGACTCAAGGACGTCGAGTATCTGGCCCAGGAAGCGATCGGCATAATCCAGCGAGTCGAGATAGGAACCACCAACGCCGAAGTTCTGCGCGCGACGATCCCAAAAGGCAGGCGGATGAGGCACGGGGAGGTGAAGATAGATAACATCCGCTTCGCTGTTAGCCAGCGCTGCGAGGGCGTGCTGACTCATGTCCTTCACCGTCGCCACATGGCTCAGCGATTCCCAGTGAGCGACGTCAGTCACGGCAGCGCGGGGTGCAACAAGTTGCTCGAGGGCGATGCGCAGTGGGAACCAGACGTCTTCAGCAAAACTGGCATTGATTGAAGGCGGAGCGCCGTCCTCAGTGTCGTCGTTGCTCCAATAGCACTCGGTGGCTGTACCTACGAAGACCGGGCAATAAGCCAAATACCAGCCGACGATTGAAGTCGAAACGCCGCGCTGCCTAGCCAGGCCGAACAACGATGCGCTCGAGTCAAAAGGTTCCCAATGTGTATCGTCAGCCGTCCGAACCATGAGCTGATTTTCCGGGGTAAAGGTGGAACTGGTTACGATACGGCCTAGGAGCAAACTCGGCACAACCAGGTTGGTGTGATATCCAATCGGCGTCACATCGGTGTAAACCGTACTTTGCAGGCGTAACCGATCGAAGTTGGGAAGATCGAGCGAGCGCTCGCGAACCTCGAACACCGGCCTAAATGCCAACTCGTCGAAGATGATCCACACCGTGCGGGGTTTGCCGGCGGGCTGGGCAGGAATTGGGTTCGCAAATGCCTGAATGCCGGGGCGCCAGAATGCGGCGCTTATCAGTTGAGCGGTCATGACGAGTGCAAACACTACAGCACCGGTGAGCACGGCAACGCCGACGCGATAGAGTTTCAGCGCAAGACCAGGAGCGCGAATAACAAGAAACGCGAGAACAGCGACCCACCCGGCGGCGGCTATGGCAACGGAGGAATACGGAACGCGAAATGGAAGGATTCTGAGATTACAAACAAGCAGGTAGATGGGAAGCAAGGCCAAGGCGAACCACCGGATTCGCGGCCATGACTTTAGGTTGCGAAGGATCGCCAGCAAACCCGCGAAAACCAGGCCCGCAATCGAAAGATCGGCAAGCTGCGCAAGAACTAACCGGGTAAGCGGCCAGGGAACGCGCATTCGTTCGTCGCCCAGAGTTGAGGTGAGGTCAACATAGCCTGGGAGAAGGAGAATGGCTGCAAAGCCCCAAGCTTGGGCAATGCGCTTAATCATTCCGTACCCTCGCTCACGCGTTGAAATTCAGCGACAACGCCCGTGCTGTTCTGGCCCAAACGCCGGTCAAGGAGGAGAAGAGCGCGCCTGTTACCCAGCTGGAAGCGGTCCACCACCGCAAAATGCGGTGCGAATGCAAAGGTGAGATCAACCTCGGTTAAGTGCCCATAGAGATCGTCGCGGCCACGCAGCCACTCCTGAAACATGGGGTCAGCTGGCGGGACCCATTCCAAGAGCAGCCAACGGCGCGTAAGGCCGGCACAGAGGCCGGCGATGTGAGTGAGCGGTAGCTGATGGCGCAGGATTAGGTGATGAATGACAGCGAGCATCAAAACCAGGTCAAATTGGCCGGTCAGGCGGTCGAGAAGGGAGAGATGCTCACGATTGCGCCATCCTGCAGCTGGTGTCGGTCGGGCGATGTCCGCGACCAGAGCAGTAATCGGCCTATTCTGATTAGAGGCAGCACGCCAGAGCTTCTCGAGAGCCGTGGCGTCGCTGTCGAGCGCGACAACCTTCGCGCCGGCATCGGCAGCGAGCAACGAATAGGTGCCGGCATTCGCGCCGATATCGAGGACACCTTCGGGCTGACATCGGGCGAGCACGCTCTTGACGAATTGTTTCTTTTCTTCAACGTCAACGGGCTGATAGTGGCCAGCTGTTTGCTCGTACTCGCTCCATTGGCTTTGGCCGCCATCGCCGGCGGCGTGACGAATCTGCTTGCCGAGACGCGCGATCCGCTTTTGGAGAACGTGCTTGGCAAGAGCAGCATCGGTGATGGAGGAAGTCCTTTTCGGCACGGCATTCTGCCGCTCCGGACGCTCAAAGACTGTGGCCAGCGTGACAACGTCAAGCAGATTGGGATTCAGCCTACGCCAGCGCGGCAACGCTTCATAGATCTGGCGCGGCTCATAGCCGTCTCGCGCAAACAGGGTTGTGTAGAGGGGCCAGCTTAAATACTTTGCCGCCACAAGAGGCAGCAGAAACGTGCGCACGAATTGGCCATAAGCCAGCCAAACACTGGAATGAGGGTCGCGGCGCTCGAAGGACAAAACATCCACGAGAATTGGACGCGGACCGGAGAAGAGGATGTTGAGCGGCGTCGCATCCTTCAGGTTCCAGCCGGAGTCAAGCGCCCGGCTGGCAACGCGCAGAGTGAGTTCAGCGGCAGCGCGCCACTGCCCGGTGGTCCACTCCCACGGATAGCTGATGGGATCGATGCGTGGATGTTCAAGCCAAAGCTCGCCAGAAGCGATGCATTGATGCGCAGCAGGCTCAGCGATTCGGCTGGGAACCAGATCGCCACTTTGTTCAAGCGCCTTGCACAGTGGTGAGGTGAGAAACGCTCGGGTACCTTCCTCGGCCGCCGGGCGAATCCGCCGCAAAGCTGAACCCAGTGCGAGCCGGAGCTCGCCAGCCGGATCGCGAAAGGTCAATTCCAGTTCAGTGTCTACGGCTGGGAGCGCCGACTCCCCGTGAAAAGACCTCTCGGGCTCGCTCACGGATTTGGCGATTCCTCACCTTCGGCGGTCACGTGCCGCTCATCCGATTCGCGCGCGGGATCGTCGCCAGAACGGAAGAGCGAATAGATCTTCCGGCGCAGGTACCACCCGGTGGCAACCAATGCGGACCCTGCGGCCTGAACTGCCAAGAGCCCTGTGCCGGGGTCGGCATAACCGTATGCGGAGCGCTCACACACCAACAGCGCACCCACGAGAATCAAGACAACGGGAAGAATCTGAAGCAGTTTCACGCGGCTCACAGGCGACTCCAAGATGGGATGGCAGTTTCGTTCTGATACTCGACGAACGGAGATCCAAACTCGAAATCGAGCAGCCATCTGATATTGAATAGACGGCCAAGTCCGCGTCCGCGTTTACAGAATCGCAAACATTCTACCCTGAAAGAAATGTAACTTTTGAATGAGTTGAATCTTTTTGTGAAATACCACTTTCGCGCCACAGGATTTGCGAGCGTGAGCAACCCGTCGCCGGGTCTCCTGCATCAAAGGGGCACACAGCAGCCACCGATCTGCCTTTAAGCTTGGGCGGACGGAGCAGAGGAATCTGGTCGAGACTTGGGCGCGTCCTTGCGCCCGGGGGCGAGAATGGCGTGGAGAATCGTGCCTTCCATGCGCGGCATGAATTCGACCACACCAGCGTTGCCGATGTCCTGGATCAGGCGGTTGATGATGTTGTAGCCGAGTTCGCGATGAGCCATCTGGCGGCCACGGAAACGCAGGCTCGCTTTCACTTTGTCGCCCTCTGTCAGAAAGCGGACGGCCTGATTCTTCTTGGTCTGGTAGTCGTGCTCGTCGACGGTCACGGAAAACTTGACTTCCTTGACCGTGATAACCTTCTGACGCTTGCGTGCGGCGCGCTCGCTCTTTTCCTTTTCGTACAGATAGCGGCCATAGTCCTGAATTCTACAAACGGGCGGGACGGCATTCGGCGAAACTTCGACCAGGTCGAGGCCGCGCTCGCGGGCGATGCGGAGCGCCTCAAAGGGCTGGAGGATCCCAAGTTGCTCACCGTTTTCGTCGATGACGCGGATTTCGCGCGCGCGAATCCGATCGTTAATGCGAATGAAGGACTTTGCCGAACGTTTATCGAATGCGATGGTACTCCTCCGAATGGGCGTCAGACGGGCCTTAGGCAGGGCGCCCATTGAGCCGCGCTCGAGCGACGCAAACTGAGTATAGCATTGGCTTGGCCCTCAGAAAAAAGAGGTTATTCGATGGGAAGTCGGCGGTTACCGGATAGGAATGCCGATCAGGAAGCCGTCCGATTCAACGCGTGCGATACGCACTTCGAGCAGTTGATTGGCCGGGTATTGGCCGAAGAGATCGATGGGCAGGAAGTTTTCGGAAAGAGCAGTGGTGCGGTTCGGCGCAGCGATTGCTTGCGCTGTATGGAGCGTGATGACCGCGAGGTCGCGGCTGACAAAACGGCGGCGGTGAGCGAGTGATTTTTCATGAGCGACGGATCGAAGCGCGGCGATGCGCTCATCGACTGCGGCCGGCGGAACCGGTGAAGCCCGGTGGAGGGCCCAGCCCGGCGTGCCCGGGCGCGGCGAAAAGGGAAACAGATGGAGATAGCCGAAAGGCAGGGAGCGCACGAACGTGAGTGTCTCCTCGAACTCGCGATCGGACTCCCCGGGAAAGCCGACCATGACGTCGGCGCCCAGGGTAAGATCGGGGCCGGCGGCGGAGAGGAGCGCGGAGATCCTGTCGGCGTAGTGCCATGGGCGGTAGCGGCGGTGCATGCGGCGCAGAACGGCGTCGGAGCCGGACTGGAGAGGGAGATGGGCGTGGCGGGCCAGACGCTTGCCGCCGTATTCGCGCAGGAGATCGACCAGATCGTTGTTCCAGTCCATGGGCTCGATGGAACTGAGCCGGAGACGAGCAAGGGATGTCTCGGTGAGGATGGTTTGAACCAGCCCTGCGAGCGACTCCCGACCGGGGCCCGATGAAGGATTCCGGCCCCAGCGGCCGAGGTTGATGCCCGACAGCACGAGTTCCTTGCCGCCAGAGGAGATAAATTCCCGAACCTGGCGAAGGACTGCTGCGCGGGGCAGACTCCTGGATGGTCCGCGTGTAAACGGAATGACGCAGAAGGTACAGCGATTGCCGCATCCCTCCTGAACTTTCAGGTTGGGGCGCGTCTGCGCTCCGGGCGCGATCACGGCGTCTTCGAGGAAGGAGTGGGCAAAGCGATCGTCAGCCCAAACGGGAGCCGAATGCGGAGCGGGTCTGGATAAGAGTGAAGAAACGGAGACGAGCGAGGGCGGAGCGATTGCGGCGGAACTGCGCGCCAGGCTGGAAATGATCTCGGGAGCCAGGGCCTTATGGCTGTTGCCAACGACGGCGGCGACGCCGGGCATGCGCGCCAATTCATCTGGCGCCCGCTGCGCGTAACAGCCGGTGACGACGATTCTTGCCGCCGGATTTCTCCGGTGCGCGCGGCGGATGAAGGCACGGGCCGCGCGGTCTGCTTCAGCCGTCACGCTGCAGGTGTTGACGACTACGACGTCGGAAGCGAAAGCCTGGCGTTCGGCGGACGCCCGAAGGCGGCTGGCAATGGCCTCACCGTCAGCGCGCGCTGCGCGGCAGCCGAAGTTCTCAACGAGGAATTCCGCCATCGTTCCAGTGTAGATAGTTTCCGGCCGGGGTGCTCAATGCGATCACCAAGGACGGGATTCCGTGGGCAATGAAATGGCCTCGAAGAGGGGCCAAGTCTGAGGCGCAGTAAAGCGATTATTCGGTATACTGTGGGGGAACAGGCATTATCCGTCGCTTTTGTTCGACCCTATGTCGTACTCCTCGACTGCCTATGTTCCGGTTTCTGTCCGGTCTGCCGCGCGGGGCCGGACGTGGCGTCTGGCCGGATACGTTTACTTTACGTTTATCTGCTATATTTCCATAGGCTTGCCTCTGGCGGTGCTGCCGCCGTTCGTACACCTGCGGATGGGCTACAGCGCGGTTCTTGCGGGGCTGGCGATCAGCATCCAGTACATTGCCACGCTACTGAGCCGGCCATGGGCCGGACGCATCTCCGACCACATGGGAGCCAAGGTTTCGGTGATGTGGGGCATGGCCAGCTGCACGGCGAGCGGCGCGTTGCTGGTGGGCGCGGCGGCCTTGCATGAGGTCCACTGGCTGAGCTTTGCGATTCTGATCGTGAGCCGGCTGTCGCTGGGAGTGGGCGAGAGCCTGGGCTCGACTGGATCGACGCTGTGGGGCATTACGAGCGCGGGCCAGGAGCATACCGCGAAGGTAATCGGGCTGAACGGCATCAGCACCTATGGCGGCATGGCGTTGGCTGCGCCGCTGGGCGTGATCCTGGATCAGCAGTGGGGCCTGGGGTCGATTGGATTGCTGACGATTCTGATCGGCTCTGTGAGCTTTGTGATTGCGTGGCGGAAGGCGCCCGCGGCAGTGGAACCGGGCGAGCACATGCCCTTCGCGCACGTGCTGGGGCGGGTTGCGCCGCACGGGATGGGACTCGCGCTGGGCGGCGTGAGCTACGCTGTGCTGGCCACGTTCGTCACGCTGTTTTATGTCAGCCGACACTGGAGTGGAGCGGCTCTCTGCCTCACGGTATTCGGGATCGGGTTCATCGCCGTGCGCCTGATTTTCATCAAGACGATTAATCGATTCGGCGGCTTCCCGGTGGCGATTGCCTCCCTCATCACCGAGGCTGTTGGCATGATCCTGCTATGGCAGGCGGCGGCGCCATGGATGGCAATGGCAGGAGCAGCGGTGGGCGGATTGGGCCTTTCGCTCATCTTTCCCGCTATCGGCGTAGAAGCCGTGAAGCGTGTTCCGGAGTACAACCGCGGCACCGCGCTGGGCGTCTACACCGCATTCTCCGACGTTTCGTTCTTTCTGGTGGGCCCGATCGCCGGGGCGATCATCGGCTGGTTTGGCTACGCGAGCGTGTTCCTGTTTGCGCTGATCAGCGTAATGGCGGCGCTGGGGATCATCGTGGTGCTGAAAGCCGCCAGCAGCCGGTAGCGCGCAGCTATCGGCCCTCACAGGCTGCGGAATAGGTCACTCGAGCTGAGGGAATCCTTCTCTCAGCGGATCATGCCGCACTCAGTTTGGAGAACTTACGGCACGCGACCCATGCACGCAAACGGATCCCCCGCCCGCGCCCTCTTAAAACGATGTGTTTTTCGGCGGCCTGTTCAGGCCAGTTCAAGCAAACGGTTGAGAGGAGACAGCGGGCAGCGGCGGCCAGCCTATGGCCCGCGGCCGATGGCGATGAGGGGGCGGTCCCTGTCAACGATTGGGATTGTCGAGATAACGTAGCAGCTTCTCGTTGCCGATCAGAAGTTGCTCCGACTTGATGCTTCCCACGATTTTGGCGCGGGCAGTCTCAAGCGTGGCAAGGTTTGCGGCGGCGCCGGCAGGATCGAATCCGGCATGGGAGGGCAAGGCTTTTTCGCAGCTCGCGGTTTCGAGCGCCGGGGAAGAAATCTCGAGCGGCGGAGCCAGCTCGTCGCCCCTTTTGGACAGCGTGACCTCCTGGACCGAGTCTGTTGGGGGAGTGGGCTCGCGACGGATTGTCTGCAATGCGATCTGAAGTCCCCAGAGAATGCGGGACGACTGCGTGGGTTCGATGCGGTCGTTGACGATGCAGTCGAAGACCTTGGCGATGGATTCCTGGATGGCGGCGAAGTCCTCGGGCACGGGGAAGTTGAGCACACGGGGATTGTGGAGTGTGGTGCGCCGGTGGTCCCGAGCGTGGAAATAGCAGAAAGAATGGCCGCGAATGGCGGGCGACTTGCAGCGTTCGCCGCTCGGTTTGATGTGCCTGCATGCCTGATACATGGGTACCCCCCCTCCCCCTTTTGCTTAGGGTTAAGTGATTTAGAATGAGCGGCTTATACCTCGGATCATTTGCTGTAACCCATTGAAAGCAAAGAGGTTAGCAAGCAAAATATCTGGAATCAACCACTTAGAAGCGCAATTTTGGAGCTTTGCGCCGTTTTATGGCGCTGGTTCCCGCGGAAAAGCATGGGCGACCGCAGAGACTTTGGCCGTAGAAGCCTCCGCTGTGCCGCCCGGTCCTCCACCGTTCCTCGATAGGAGGTCCTTTTTGAGCCTGAGATAAGGATAAGGATTTTGCGGAATTAGCCTGCAAACTTCGGGAAATTTTTTGTGCTTGCGTTATCAACGGGTTAGGCGGGAGTGGCAGGCTGCGATCTCTTGACAGGAGAAAACGCGGAACGGAAAGCGGACGAGGGGGAACAGGAATCCCGGGACCTAACGGGGGCTATTTGCCTTTCGGCCTTTCGATGGGATTGGTTTCGTGAAGCACCGTTCTGCGTACAAGCCTGTACCTGCCGTCTTTGAAGGAATAGATCTCGGTCCAATTCTCTGGTTTCACGGGGTGGTTGTAGTCCGGCATTGACGACCCTCGGGAGATAACCTCGATGTCGTAATAGGTGCTATTAGCCCTATTGACATCTTTAGGCGCAAAGAATCGAATAGCGGCCGATGAGTGATAGAGCGGAGGGTTATTACTCTTATCGTCTGGGTCGATAGCATCGAAATCGTCGTCCTCGTCCTGAATGCTCCAAACATTTTCGACGCTCTTTCCGATGGGGATCAGCAGTACCTTAAATGACGACGAGAACCCTTGGCCCTCGTCGTCCGAAGACAGAAGCAGTCCATGCTTGTCTGGACCAACCTGAATGAAATTGACGGACGGTGGGTCTCCCCAACCGCCCAAGAATCCTGCCGAAATGTTTGCGCTCTCTGTGATCCATCGCTGGTCTTGCCAAACGAAAACAGCTACGCCGATCGCGGGGGCGCAGGCGTGGCAGTTGTATTCTCCTTCCGGGTCATGCGCAGGTTTTGCGCTCGTGAAGAGGTAAACTCGGTCGGCTTCATCCTCGACGACCCGAGCGGTGAGGATGGTCGAAACCGAAACGGTTTCGTTCTCTTTGGTGCATGGCCAGCCAGCGTGCATTCCTTTCGATTGTTGCTCTTTCGTGCAAAGCCACTGGGCGGTTTTGTCTGCCGGATTGTAGTTGTGATAGAGCTGTTTCAATGCATCATCGGTCGAAAACGACGCCTGGGCAGGCAGACGAACTGATGCCAAGACAATGAGAATGCATAGGAGAGGGGCTTTCATTTTGCAGACCGTCCCGCCGACTGTCACCAGCGCGCAAAAATCGTAGCACGGATTTGCTTCGCCCCGATGGGGCTGAAGGTCTCTGGAGCCCTGTTCCCAAGACTGCGTCCGCAGTTGCGGACTTGTCCTGGGCTAATGTCTTGCGATCCCTACGGGAGCTTGTGCCGTTCCGGGCGGGAATCTGGCGCTCCTTTTGGGAAATTGCGAGGCGGGCGTGCGATCCCCGGTCTCAGAAGCGAGACCGGGGGCACCCATTTTTTCGTGGTGGGTGGGGCAGATATCTGGGTGATGGGCTCAACGAATGCTGGCCCAGGGACTAAAGCCCCTTAGCTTTGTTGATCGTGTTTGGCGGTCGGGGATAAATCCCCGACCTACCGGCCATGCTCTAATACAAGACCCGCGCGCCTAGCGCTCGCTCTTACGCCAGTTGACCAGGTCGCCGAGCGTAGTGGTGGAGCTGGAGACGGGCGGCTTGTGCGGCTGGTCCCGCCTGGGGCTGGGAGCTTCAGGGGCAGGGCGAGCGGCTTCGCGAGTGGCGGCCGCGCGCAGACTGAGCCCAACTTTCTTCTCCTCGACGTTGATCTTGATGATCTTGAAGTCGTGCTCCAGTCCCTGCTCGAGCGGGGAATGGCCGTCGACCGGATCACCGGCTTCGGAGATGTGGCAAAGGCCCTCAACGCCCTCGGCAATCTCGACGAACGCGCCGAATTGCGCGGTGCGCAGAATTTTGCCGTGAACGACGTCGCCGACGCGATGCGTGGCGAAGAAGCTCTCCCACACATCAGGCTGCAGCTGCTTGATGCCGAGCGAGAGGCGGCGATTCTGCGGCTCGACGCCGAGAACGACGGCCTTGACTTTCTCGCCTTTCTTGACAATTTCAGACGGGTGCTTGACGCGCTTGGTCCAGCTGAGATTGGAGACATGGACGAGTCCGTCGATACCATCTTCGATTTCGACGAAGGCGCCGAAGTCAGTGAGGTTGCGCACCCGGCCCTCGACGATAGCGCCAACGGGATATTTTTCGGTGAGGCTTTCCCAGGGATTCTCGAGGAGCTGCTTCATGCCGAGAGAGATGCGGCGGTCGGCGGGGTTGACGCTGAGAACGACGGTGTCGACTTCGTCGCCGGGCTTGACGAGCTTGGAGGGATGCTTGAGCCGCTTCGACCATGTCATCTCAGAGAGGTGAACCAGGCCTTCGATACCCTGCTCAAGCTCGACGAAAGCGCCGTAATCGGTGACAGAAAGGACACGCCCGTGCACCTTGGCGCCGACGGGATAACGGTCGGTGGCGTCGAGCCAGGGGTCCGGCGTCAACTGCTTGAACCCGAGCGAGACACGCTGCTTTTCCTTGTCGAATTTGAGAACCTTGACCTGGATTTCATCGCCGACGTTGACCAGGTCGCGAGGATGCGTGAGGCGTCCCCAACTCATGTCGGTGATGTGGAGAAGGCCGTCGATGCCGCCGAGGTCGACAAACGCGCCGTAGTCGGTGAGGTTCTTTACGGTGCCGGTGAGGACCGCGCCTTCTTCGAGGTGCTCCATGGTGGCGGAGCGCCTGGAATTCTGCGCTTCTTCGAGGATCTCCTTGCGGCTGACGACGACGTTCCCGCGCTTCTTGTTGAGCTTGATGACACGGACTTCGATCTGCTGGCCGAGATAGGTGTCGAGATTTCGGACGGGGCGGATTTCAAGCTGTGAGCCGGGCAGGAAAGCCTTCATGCCGATATCGACGGTGAGCCCGCCCTTGACGCGGCTTACGACAGTTCCGGTGACGGGCGTTTTTTCGTTGGCCGCTTTCTCAATCGTGTCCCAGATGCGGAGGCGCTGAGCGCGCTCAAAGCTGACCAGGTAGCCGCCTTCGGGCTCCTCGCGCTCGATGACGACGTCAATCATATCGCCCGGCTGGAACCTGACGGCGCCGGTGTGGTCGACAACCTGCTCCAGGGGCACGAGGCCCTCAGACTTGAGGCCGACATCGATGACCAGATATTTTTCGGTCTGCTTTTCGACCTTGCCGGGGACAATCTTGTCTCCATAAGCCTCGACGGCGGCGGCCTCGGCGGCCTGCTCGCGTTCAAAGGCAGCCAGGGCCTCGGAGAAGTCGTCGGCCGGCTCGGCAGGATGAGGTTTGACGGCTGGGGCCTGTGGGGGCCCGGCGAGCGACGCAGCCGGCGGCGCGACGGCCACAGCAGGTTGCCCGGGCGCGGCGGGAGAAACCAGTGGTGTTGGCAGCTCGGATGGCGCAGCCTGAGCGGCAGGCTCGGTTAAGGCATCGGCGTCCAGCGTGGTTGCTTCGATAACAGAGGTGTTCTCGGGGTTGGACGTGGATTCAGGCGACGACTGGTCAATCCCCGGTAGAGGATCCAGATCGGTCGCAGGGTCAAGCGTTGGGCTTTCCAATTCGGTGTTCAGGGTTATGCTCTCAGTTTCGGGATTGAGGACGTTTGCCATTACAGCCTGCTCCGGGACTGCGTGCTCCAGCGACAGATTGCTCCAGCCGCTGGGTGGCTCCCGCGCCGCCTTCCACGTTCCGGTCGCCTTCGGTTCCTTGACTTACCCCCGCGCCGCTTGACGCGCCGGTAATGTCATCCGCAGGAAAAGCCGCCCCCAACGTGTTGCACAGGGTGAACTGCGGCTGGTTTCCTTGGGAAACGCCGGCAGGCAACGGCTTGCTGGGAGTGCGGCCGCAACTCACTGCAGGAATCCGCGCAGGAAGCTACGCCTTGAGTGTAGCAATCTCCGCAATCGAGCGTCAATCGAGGTGGTCACAACAAATGAGTTAGGGGCAAACGGGTCAGGTGCGGCGCATGGAGACGAGAGACACGAGCCGGCGCGGGCAGAGGCGGGGAGGCCCCCTAAATCGAACGCGCGGGCAGCAGCAAAGCTCAGGCCGGAAATCCCTCTATACTGAAACGAACGGCGATGGATTACCTATTGACTCCGTGGCGTTATGCCTACGTTACTTCGGCGGAGAGAGCGGAGCGGCGCGGCGTGCCCGAGGCGCTGGAAGGCTGGCCGGGCGACCTGGGTTGCGTGTTTTGCAACCTGATCGCCGCGATTGACTACGCGATTGCGAATGGGATGGATCGCGACAAGGCAGAAGCCGCCGGCGGCCTGGTTCTGCGGGCGAAGAGCTGTTTCATCTGCCTGAACGCGTTTCCGTACACGTCAGGACACGTGTTGGTAATGCCCTATGCCCACCTGGACCGGCTGGCCGCGCTGCCTGCGGGGACAGCGCACGAACTGATGGACCTTGCGCAGCTCACCGAAGCCGTGCTCGAGCGAGTCTACACGCCGCACGGGTTGAACTTCGGAATGAATTTAGGCCAGGCAGCAGGAGCGGGCGTAGCCGGACACCTGCATTTGCACGCCATGCCGCGCTGGATGGGCGACACCAGCTTTATCACCACCGTGGCAGAGACGCGCGTACTGCCAGAAGACCTTGAGACGACCTGGAAGAGGCTGCGGGAAGCGTATGGAGAAATACAGAAGAGGGAGCCTTGACTAAGACCGGCCGCATAAATCGCGTGTTGAAGGGCCACGGCCTGAGCGCCTGTCGAGCGGGTAAGCGGCATGCCGCGAAATCGGAATAAACGTTGCGGCTTTCCGCGGCTGAAGGACGTGCGATCATCGCATCAGAGTGCTTATGCGACCAGCTTCGGTCCGAGCTCTTATAATTGGGGACCATGAAAGCGCATGTCTATGTCACGCTGAAGACATCGGTCCTCGACCCGCAGGGCCAGACGATCCACAACGCTCTTCGCAAGATCGGATTTGCCGAGGTTACGTCTGTGCGTCAGGGCAAGTACTTCGCGCTTTCCCTCGCCGACGGTCTCGAATCGGAGGCCGCTCGCACTGAAGTCGAGCGCATCGCCCGCGAGGTCCTGACCAACCCAGTCATTGAGGAATACACCTACCGCATCGAGGAGCAGTAAGGCGCGCCAGGAACACCGGATTCTGCCGCTCGCCATCTGCCCCAGGCCCACGATTCGATGGCCCTCGCTGCGGCGTGCCGGATTCGAAGCCGGTGCGGCGGGATCCATAGGCTCGCGAGGCGCCGCAAGCGACGGGAACGGCGGCCTGCGCACTGACCAGTGCGTTACACCGATTTCCAGTCCCGCCTGATTTCAGGAAAAAGTCGCGAAAAGTTTACGCTGCCGGAGAAAAATTACACACTCCAGCCGGGCCTGAAACGGTCCAGATTTCCAAAGTTGAGACGATTTCCACACCGTAATATCTCCCCTTTGAGCGTGATAATGGTGTCGACTGCGACGCCGCCTTTTTGGCAGGATGATTGCTTCACGTTAGCGAAGAAGTTCTCCTCGAAGCCGACCGGAGAGTTGGTTTTCGGGCGCACCGCACTTCAGCGACGCTCGGGGGTTCTCAATGTCAGATCGAAAGGTTCGCCGATGGCGCCTCGCAGCCGCTTCGCCGGCGCTGCCGGCGACGCTTCTCCCTTTGAATGGCTATGCGGCTGAGTCCGCCAAGCTCAGTGCTCCTGAAGCGCCCCGCGCAGAATGGGCCGCCGAGGCAATTGTCAATCTCAGGCACGTGGTCGCTGGCATCACGATTGCGCTCGTGATTGAAGGTGCGATCGCGTTCGCAATCATTGCCACCTGGAATCTCTGGCACATTCGCTAGCCAGCGTAGATCACCAGCTAAAGTCTCAGACTGCCGCGAGACAGGCGCTTTCGCGCTCGACTCAATCGCTTCCTTCCACTTCCGTGGAGTTTTCCTGAAGCTCCTGGTCCGAAGCAATCGTCATGCCCTAGCCATCAACCGGATACTGTGGATCGAACGGAAAGACGATTTCCGCCACAGTCGCAACCGCCTTGCCATTCACCGTCGCCGGCTGAAATCGCCACGTCTTCACCGTGTCCAGCACAATCTGGTCGAGGCGATTCCCCAAGCCTTTCATCAGGGCTTCGCTGACGACGGCACCCTCTTCATCCACCTTCACATCCACCACAATCTTCATCTCGACCGGCGGCAAGAGCGCGCCATCGGTTACAGTCGGCCTGGGCGCGAATATGGGAAACGCGGGCCTCGCATTTTGGTTGTCGATCCCATTCCCATTCGCAGCGCTGCCGCGTCCCTCGCCGGCTCGCGGTGTCGAGGGAGCGCCGCCCCCCGCATCGTTTTGCGGGCGCAGCTGTCTCATCGTCAGCGCAGGGGGGACGGCCGCATCCGCGTACCGCTCCGGCTTTTCCACATCCGCCGCGGTCTGCCTGGCTGGCAGGGGAACTTTAACCGCATGCGCCCCGCCCGCAACTTCAAGCGCTGCGACGGTCACATCGTCAGAACTCTCCCGGAGCCTGAATCCGGCCAGCGCGCCCATCAGAACTACCAGCGCCAGCCCGCACAGGTGAACCGCCAGCGACATCGCGACGATCCGCAGTTCGCGCGCGGCGTGATTTCTATCAATTCGCAACTGGCTCCTCACATGGGCAACGAACGATCGGTGCGATTATTTTCGCACAGATCCGATTCCGTCATCATCGACCCGTTGCGGCGCGGATGGAGCAATGAAATGGAGTAAATTGAAGGTTTACAGGATGCTCCAGTCGACCGAAAAATCGAGCCTCGCGGGCGGCCTAGAAATGTTTCATACCGAAACGGGCCGATCGCTACTCGACCTCGTAGATGAATCGCCCGTATTGCTTATCTTTCTTCGCCATTTTGCCTGTGCATTTTGCGCGCAGACTCTGGACCGGGTCTCCCAGTTGCTGCCGCAAATCGCGGCCAAGGGAGTGCGGCCTGTATTCGTCCATCTCGGCTCTCGTGAGCGCGCAAAACCCTATTTCGACTACTACAATTTGTCCGACATTGAAAGGATCAGCAATCCCGATGCTACTCTCTATCGGCTTCCCGCCTTTGGCTTGTCGCGCACCAACCCTTATCTGCACTTTTTCAATCTCACTGTCTGGAAGGGCTGGCTCAAGGGCGCGATGTTCAAGTACGGAATCGGCATGATCAAGGAAGACGCGGAGCAGATGCCAGGAGTCTTCTTCCTGAAGGACCGGAAGATTGTGCGCGCTTTTCGCCATCGCACAATAGCCGATGAGCCGGACTACCTGAAGCTGATCGGTGCGGGGTAAGGCCCACCGGCGCGCGATGCGATCACCGAGAGCCGGGCGCAGGGAGCGGCACAGGCAGCTGAAACACCTGAATGGCGCCCGCATCGACGATGGCCACGCGCTGCCCTGACGGCGAAATTGCAACATTGCCGCCGCCATCGAACATCGGCGTCGAAGGCGACTCCAGCACGATCTTGCCATCGGCCGCATCAAAGACCTTGACCACCTGACCTTGAAAATCCCGCGCGCCGATCAAGCGCTTATAACGGTCGACGGGATGCTTAAGGAGGAGCGTTTCCCGCGCCACGCGCGAACCGTTTGGCGCAATGACCAGCAGCGGAAAGATCGCATTCATGGCGATCCTCGACTCCCAAAGCGAAACGCCGTAGCTCAACATCGCCCTGAGTATCCATCCATTTTGCGGATCGCACGCGCTAAGCAGCAATTCCGTTTCGGAGAGAAAGCCATACTGCGGAGAGCATGTCGACTCGACGCGAGCCAGCTCTCTCTCACCGCCCGAAAAGCCAATCAGCTTGAGAAGCCATCGATTGGCTCCGTCTCGCGAATCCTCAACATAACCTTCGGAATTCATAGGCCAATCTGAGGCCTGAGATGTCCACTGCGTCCGACTGACGAGCATCACCTGGCCCGATGCGACCTTGGCGGTGCGCGCGACAAGAACGCTTGGCTCGCCGAGCTTACGTTGATCAGTTGCCGCCGCCGGCGGCTCTGTAACGATTGGTCCCGAGTGGTTGGGCAGCTGCGATAAACTTGCGGGCTCGAGCGCGTTGGTGATCATCACCTGTTTTCCGGGATCCATCTCGATCCAGAGCAGCCGGCCCGGGAGACGCAAGTACGGTTTCATCTGCAGCTGCTCATCTCCTTCATCCAGTCCATCAGGAACACGCAGCAAGAAATGTCGATTGTTGAGCATCCATAAGTAGCGCGAACGATCAGGCACGATCCAAGTGGCCCGGGACTCGACTTTGCCGCTCGAAAGCGACAGCACGAGAGCCTGAATCTGTTGCTTTTTGTCACCTGAATTTTCATCGGCATCGCGCTGCAAGAGCCCCGACACCCGAAAAGTGAATAGAATTCGATCTTCGTCGAGGAAATCAAGGCTCACCAGGCTCTGGTGGCGCAGAAAGTAGTTCTTCCCGGGAATGGAAAAGCCCAGCGGGCCTAGACCAATCGTGAAAGAGGGCGGCGAGCTGGGATTGTCTGGATACCTTTCAAAGATCCTTGGCGGCGGGCCGACGCCGGACGGCATCGGAGGAAGCCGGAAACCGGACTGCGCGCGGACGCAGGATCCGCCGGCCAGCAGGAGGCACAAAGCCGATAAACCTGAGAGAATGCGCACTTGACCAACGATGAATTCAATCTCCGGCATGCCTGGCGCGCGAAGAGGGGGACGCTTCGTAAGCACTGTTATACGCCCTTAAAACGGACTATGTTTTTGCGGCAGGCGCGGACGGAGTTCGCGGCTATTCATTCCACCCGTGAAACAGAGACGAGTCTCCACATGCACGAATCGGGATCGGGCGCCTCACGGACCGCCTTGAGGAGCCGATCGTGAGCAGAGCCGGGATCCAGGTTCCACCTTTGGGGAACAGCGGAGGCGGGCTCAAGTCGCATAAAATCATAGAATGTGCGGGATCGTTGGCTACGTCGGTAAAAAGAAAGTCGTTCCGGTGATCATCGAGGGGCTAAGGCGCCTCGAATACCGGGGTTACGACTCGGCAGGCATTGCTGTCGGCGCTCCCGGCCACAAGAAGCTGGAGCTTCGGCGCGCCGCGGGCAAGCTGGGGAATCTCGAAGAGGTTCTGCGCGAGCATTCGCTCGAGGGCACCTTCGGAATCGGGCACACGCGCTGGGCTACGCACGGACGACCAACCGAAGAGAACGCACATCCCCACCGCGACTGCACGGGCCGCATCGTAGTGGTTCATAACGGCATTGTCGAAAACTATCTTGAGTTGAAGCGCGGGCTCACCGCGCAGGGGCACAAGTTCGTCACCGAGACCGACACCGAGATCATTGCGCACCTGATCGAACAAGTTCAGAAGGATGCGGATGCGGCGGGCAAACCAGTTCCTCTTGAGGCTGCCGTGCGTTGCGCCGTTAAGCGGCTAACGGGCGCGTTTGCACTTGGCGTTCTCTCGGCCGCTGAGCCCGACAAGATCGTCGCCGCACGGCTCGGCCCTCCGGTGATCGTCGGCGTGGGCGAGGGCGAGTCGTTTGTCGCCAGCGACGTTCCCGGGATTCTGCACCACACGCGCAAAGTCTACTTCCTCGCCGATGGCGACGTCGCGGTGCTCAAGCCGGAAGGCGTCACGCTGACGGATTTCGATGGCAGGCCGATTGAGCGCGAGCTGCAACACATTCAATGGGATCCTATCCAGGCGGAAAAGGGCGGCTACAAGCATTTCATGCTCAAGGAAATCTGGGAACAGCCGCGCGCCGTCACTGACACCACGCTCGGCCGCGTCTCGCTCGACTCCGGCAAAGTTTTTCTCGGCGAAATGGAGATTGCAGACGAGGAGCTCGCCCGCGCGAGGAGCATCAGCATCGCCGCCTGCGGCACCAGCTGGCACGCGGGGCTCACCGGCAAATACATGATCGAGCGGCTGGCCCGCCTGCCGGTTGATGTTGATTACGCAAGCGAGTACCGCTATCGCGATCCCATCGCGGGGCCGAACACGCTCGGCCTGCTCATCACTCAGTCGGGAGAAACCGCCGACACGCTCGCCGCGCAGCGCGAAATGAAGGCCCTGGGCTCGAAGACCGTGGCCATTTGCAACGTGGTCGGCGCCATGGTTGCGCGCGAAGCTCACGGCGCGATCTATACACACGCGGGACCGGAGATCGGCGTGGCCTCGACCAAAGCGTTTACCTCGCAACTTACAGCGCTGTTCCTGCTGGCGATGAAGCTCGGGCAGTTGCGCGGCCACCTCGACATCGAGCAATCTGTGATGCTGATCGAGGAATTGAGCCGTATTCCGGTCAAGATTGAAGAAGTGCTTCGCGGCTGCTCGGGGCAGTGCGAGGCGCTGGCGAAGGATTTCTCGACGGCGCGCGACTTCCTCTATCTGGGGCGCGGCATTCACTTCCCCATCGCGCTCGAGGGCGCGCTCAAGCTCAAGGAAATCTCGTACATTCACGCCGAGGGCTACCCGGCAGGCGAAATGAAGCACGGACCCAATGCGCTGATTGACGAAACGCTGCCCGTGGTCGTGCTGGCGACCCGCGATGAAGCCGATCCGGCGTCAGTGCTTCGCTACGAGAAGACTCTCTCAAATATTCAGGAAGTGACTGCGCGCAGCGGGCGCGTGATTGCGGTGGCGACCCAGGGCGATGAGACGATCGGCGGATTGGTAGAGCACGTCATTGCGATTCCGCCGGCGCCGGAGCTGCTCTCGCCGCTGATCGAGATTGTCCCGCTTCAGCTGCTGGCGTATTACATCGCCGTTCGGCGCGGCTGCGACGTGGACCAGCCGCGGAATCTGGCGAAGAGCGTGACGGTGGAGTAGCGAAACCGGCGACGCCAATGAACGGGATAAGCGCTCCGGAGGCCTCCTATTCAAATGAAGCTTGCATCTTTGATTTCTGGCCTATCGATTCCGTTACTGTTTGGCGCTTCATGCCTGAAATGCGAAGGCGCTAGCGCTTGTACCGCAGGTCTCTTACATACGAAGTTGATAGGACTTGAGGGCGGATCGGGACATGCAGGCTGGGCACTTCAAGTTACAGACGGAAGCAATAGACGTTGCTTACTGGGCACTATATCCAAAATTCAATTCCTCGATTCGGAACAAAGGTTGCTGCATTACACAATATGTCTCAATTGTGCCGATTATTTGTTTCGGGCAACAACATCCCCGCGCGAAATGATTCTCAAACCCCAGACTTCGTCATTCTTGCTGATAGGCGGTGAGCTAACTCAATTCGGCGAAGTCGGGGCTGCCACCTTACTGGACCTGCGACTCTCGGACGGAAACACATTGCGATTTCGAGCCCCGAATAAGTTTGGTTTCTCGCTGGGCGGCACGATAGACGTATCGGCCTGGCATCAGGGCACGTATTCGGACTCCCTATGCCTAACCTGCGAGTAATCGATTTTTAAGATTTCATTTGAAGCCGGTCCTAAACGCAAAAAGCCCTGCCATGTTCGGCAGGGCTTTGTTGTGAATTTATTGCCGGCGATCACCTAATCTCCCACACGGTTGCCCGTGCAGTACCATCGGCCCAGCGAGGCTTAACTTCCGTGTTCGGGATGGGAACGGGTGATCCCTCGCAGTATGGTCACCGGCAAAGTGACCGAGGCGAGAACCGCAGATCCTTCGTGCTACGCACTCGGGATTTCGGCTCGGGGCTGACGCCCCGAATACGCCTCAACTTGGATGGCGCTTGGCAGGTTGGTTTTCCTACAGCTCGCCGCAACGTCTGCAACTCCGGATTTGTTTCGCCCGGATCTGAGCAGGAATGCGGCACGCAATCTGGCGCCAACAAATTTTGCCGGGCGCGCAAAAAGGCGCGCCCGAGAAACGAAATGGATTGGGATACAAGGCTTGTTGAAGAGCATCCGCGATCAGCATTTTCGCTTCTGCCATCCACCGAAACCACGATGTTCAGTGGATTTTTCCTCAAGAAAAATCCACCTTGCAACTACGTTTC
>JASHSG010000135.1 GCA_030040935.1 Acidobacteriaceae bacterium
CCGGACTTATCGGCGAACGTCAGCTTGGATTGCTTCGCCAGGGTGCTCTGCTGGTCAACTCCGCACGTGGCCCGATTGTCGATACGGATGCGCTCGTGAAAGCGCTCAACTCGGGGCGCATCCGCGCCGCGCTGGATGTGACCGAGCCGGAGCCGCTGCCGGAAGGGCATCCGCTGTGGAGCTGCCCCAACCTCCTGCTCACGCCGCATATCGGCGGATCTACTCCGCAGTTTGCGCCCCGCGCGCTGCGCACGGTTGCCGATGAGCTGCGGAGGTACCTGAGCGGAGAACCGCTGCAAAATACGGTGCAAACAGCTAGTTAAGCGTTGGCTGCTGCACGCCGCCAGTTGCGCAAACCAAGCACCGCGAGCGGCACAAAGCCTGCATACAGCAGGGCAGTCGGCCACAGGTCTTTGTAGATATATTCTCCCACGTAAATCACATCCACAAGAATCCAAAGCCACCAGTTAGCAATATGCTTGCGCGCCTGCCACCAGGTGGCCACGAGGCTATAGCTCATCAGCGTCGCATCCAAATACGGCAGCGCGGCGTGAAAGCGCCGGGCCAGCGTGCCCAGCGCGAAGCTGCCGCCAACGCCGAAGCAGGCGGCAACTATCAGGCTTTGCAAGGGCAACGGCTCGACGCGTACCTCGCCTTCCTCGCGCACGCCGCGCCACCAGTGCCACCAACCATACACTGTGAAAACCACGAAGAAGACCTGGAGTAACGCATCGGACAGCAGGCCGGCGCGGAAGAAGACCACGATATAGATAAAGATGGAGACGAGCGTGATGGGCCAGCAGATGAGCTGACGCCTTGTTGTAAGCCAGATTCCGAGAGCAGCGGTTACGACGCCGGCGAGTTCCAGGCCGTGCGCTTCCAGATAACCGGTGACAACGCTCGATATCATGGCTGAGCCGCTCTCGTTTCCTTCCTTCCGGCGTGGAGCAAGTCTTTGCGGACTGCGCGGCGGCGCAGCGCTCCGAGGAGCTTGCGGCCGGGGGCACTGGAGAACCAGCTTGCGTGCCCGACGAGCCAGCCGTCATAGGCCATCCGCGCTTTCTCTTCAGAGTGCAGAGCGCCGAGAAAATAATCGGCCTCTGAGAGCGCGAATTCGGCATGGCAGAGCGCGACCATCGGCGCCAGCGCGGAAGATTCTTCGCTCGAGAGGGGGCGAACGCATTCGTAGCCGTCGAGAAGCGCTTCCAGATGGTTGAAATGAACGGGCACATCGTCCGCGCGATTGGGATTGTTGACAAGAGCCAGCCACTCGACGATGTTGCGCTCGATGGCATGGGCAATGTCGTGCACGGCGTTGGTGCGGTCGGCAAGGCCGAAGTCGATGATCGAGGTGGCGTGTGCGTGCCAGCCGCGATATCGGCCCGGATCGCTCCAGAAAATATTTGAAGCGTGGAGATCGTTGTGCGTCCAGAGCGGGGAAAGTGCGGCGAGATACGGCAAAAGCTCGGCGTGAAAGGGTGCGAGAAGATCGAGAGCCTGGTTCGCGCTGGCGTGGACGGCTTTGTTTGGGGCGAGCGAAGGGCGCGAGGCCAGGTAGCGCTTCATCGCGGCGGCCGGATCGCCAGCTGCGAAGATGGTGAAGCTCGCAATGAGCGGACGAGGCTTGCGGGGCGAAGCATCGAAGTCCTTCGCCGCAAGGTGCAGTCGCGCAAGCGCGGCGCCTGCGGAGTGCGCGTGGGCCGCGCTGCGAAAGGGCGTCCAGGAGATTGCGTCTTCGTAAAGATCGATACCGGCCGGAATCCCATGGACCTCGTAGGTCCATTCACCGGCTTCGAACGCCGTTTCGCCGGAGTGAGAGCGAAGGACATGCGGAACGGATGCCCCATGCTCAAGCAAATGGGCCAAGAAGCGATGCTCCTCCAGAAGCCCCTCGCGATCGCGCACGGTGCGATGGTGGCGCTTGATGAAGGCGCGACTATTCCCAGTGACCACGACACCCGCCGCCGAAAACGGGCGTGGGCTCGCGGAAACGATGCGCGCGGGTGCGCCGAGCTCGGGAAATTGTGCGAGAAGGGGGCGCAGCTCATCCATCGTGAGCGGGAGCCAGTCGGGCTCGACCAGCGAGCCGTCCATGCCGTGGGCTCTGATTATTGCGCTCATTCGTGCTGACCGCTTCCGAATCTTATGTCCGCTCGCGCGGCTGCTAGAACGTGTAGTGGGCATCGAGGCGAACCGTTGGAGGCGCGCCCAGCCAGACGAAGGTATCGCCGTAACTGGCGCCGGTGTCGGACCAGTAGCGCTTGTTGGTAATGTTGTCCGCATAAATGTGGAAGGCGACGTGGCCCTCGTCGCCTCCGGGCGTGTAGCGCGCCCCCAGGTTAAAGAGGTTGTAACTGGGGACGCTCACCTGATCGTCGCGCGTGGCATATTTGCGTGATGTGTAGCTCCAACCCGGCAACAAGTGAAGGTTGCGCAGGTGCGGCACTGCAACATCGGCAAACACAACTGTATGCAGATGCGGCACGTTGATTACCTGCTTGTTATCGAAGGAGGGCGTCCCGGTTTCAGTCGAGACGGCGCTCATGGCAGCGGCTGAAGCGTTAAGACGGAGCCATCCGGCAGCTTTGCCTTGGGCGCTTAGTTCGACTCCGTCATGTGTTTCGCGGCCTTCCTGCTCGAAGCATTGATCGCCTGCATCTCCCGCGGGGCAGAAGTCATCGGGCCCGGCGATCGTCTTGGGATAGAAGAAAGGTGCGCGCATGTGAAAGAAGTCGGCGGTGAGCAGAATGCGCTGGCCGGGCTCATACTTGGCGCCCACTTCGCCCTGTCGGGTGAAGAACGGCGCCAGAAACTGGCTGCCGTTATCGGTCCAGAACGGGGCCTGCGGACCGAGCGACAGCATCACGCCGTAGTTCGAGTAGACCGTAAGAAATTTGGCAGGGTTGTATGTCACAGCGAACTGCGGCAACCAGACGGGCTTGTTGGAATCTTCGGGCGCGCAGGGATTGGGGAGGGTCACAGTCGCGGAATTGAGTTCGGCGGGATCGGTACAGCTCGCATATGCGGAGTAGTTATGGTCGCGGAGCGAATCGTAGCGCGTGCCGGCGATAAGTTGAATGCGGCCCGGAAGATGAATGCGATCCTGGATAATGGCGGACGACTGATGGCTATCTTCCCAAAGCCGGCGCGGACCGGCCGACTCGAACGGATACTCGAGCGAGCTCGGGTCGCCGGGCGCCGGCAGCGACGCGATGGATTCATAGATATTCTCCGAGCCGACATATGTGTAGACTGCGCCGTCCTGCACAATGCCGTCGGCCGAATACGGGTTTGCCGCAGTGTAGAAGCCGGGCTGGTGCACGCTGCGCAGAAACAAAACGCCGCCCCCGGTGACGTCTTGCTCGATCGCTCCCATTTTGATGTGTCCGGTCAGAATGGCTTCGACCTCAGCATCGATGCGCAGCTCACCGGGATCGCGGTAATCGTAGATATCGTAAGTTCCATCGGGTGCGAAGAACCATGGGTAAGGAGCTGAACCGGTGTTGCACTCGGCCTCGTAATAGCAGCCGTAAGCGTAGATCACGTTGTCCTGGATCAGCGAATGGCTGAAGCTGGCTGCCCCGAAGACCACCCATGAGGGCGAGAAGGAGCGATCGATGCGGGCAACGGTGTTGAACGTGTCGTAGGTGTCGGGAGGGCCCCAGGGCTGATCGCCGAGCATGGTGGAGCGGTAGATGCGGTTGATGTCGGGCAGCACCGTTCCACCGAGGAGCTGATAGCCGCTGCCGTCGCGCTCGGTCTTGTGCTGGTACTCGAAGTCGCCTTTGAGGATGGTGGCAGGATCCAGCTTCCAGTCGGCCGCGCCTGCGCCCACCGCGCGCCAGCCGTTGGTGTCATTCATGTAGGGAACAATGCGTTCGCCTGCCAGATTGACGCGCGCGCCCACTTGTTTGCGAATTCCGAAGAGATGGCCCAGATCAGCTGCGCCGTAAGCCGTTCCGCGGTGATCGGTGGCGAAGTCTAGGGCCTTGATGTTGGCCGGGCGTTTGGTCACATAATCAATCAACCCGCCGGCTGAGGCCACGCCGCTTTCCACGGCGGCAATTCCCTTGAGGAATTCAACGGCTTGCTTGTTTTCGAGCGGCACATCCTGCTCGCCTGCGATGGTCATTCCGTTGACCTCGAGTCCGGTGGCGAGATCGACGGGAAAGCCTCGAATCTGATAGTCGCCGTAGTAGCCCACGGGTACGTAGTCGTCGCCGACGGAGGCATCGTTCTGGATCACGTCGGAGAGCAGACGCGAGATCTGGTCGTTGAGCAAATCGCGCGTGACAACCGAGGCCGAGAGCGGTGCGGTCCCGAGGTTCGCGCCGCTGAGAGTGCCGACCGTCACGTATTGGGGAAGATAATTGTCTTCCACTTCCCCGTGGACGATGACGGTGGTGATGACGGGAGCGGGCTTCTGCGCGGCTGCGCCGGAGTTTTGCGTGGCCGCTGAACGACCGGGCGCCGAACCCGCGGTTTGCGCGCAGACATAGACAGGCAAAGCGGCCACGGCGGTGAAAACCAGCCACAGAGCCAAGAGCCTGGGCTTGAGCGCGCAATTAAAAAGCGATGACGGCTGGCCGGCGTTTGACGCGGCTCGGTGCATGGAAATCCTTCATTTCAGTGCTCGCATGAAACAAAGGAGCTTGCGCCGCAAAGTGAGGTAAACGCCGCTCGGTTGGAGAAAACTTCCCACGCCGGTATTACCCGGATCGGGTTCGAGGGTATTTCTCAGCCCCACCTCGCGTGGAGCACCCCTGTTTCAATAGCTCGATTGAAACACTGAGGGCGAGCGATTGGCAAATTGGGGCGGGCACCAGTATGGGACCGGCTGCGTGAAGCCGTGTTCATCACCCAGGGGGTACCCCACCCCCTCCCCCGCTTACTTCCTTGTGGCAAATTCCTCATGATGCAGGGTTTGTGCGAGGAGGCGAGAGACAAAATCCTGATTTCAAATTGGTTTTTTCGCAAGGTTCTCCGACTTCAAGGATTAGCGCTTCCAGCTCTCGTAGCCGAAAGCCGCTCTTTCTTGATCCTTTTCTCAATTGTGCTCCGATCCGCGAAATAAACTGCAATCTTGAGAAAAATGGCCTAACGGGCGAGGGACGACGGAGAGAATAACTTACCCCTACTGCCCAAATTTATTTTTGGCTCAGGGGGCATGACATCTATGTCGATGCTGACGAAGTGAAGGGCAAAGCGAGGCGCTGGCGTGCGGAGCGGCGCGAGGGGAGCCGCTTTGTGGCATTGATCCTGAACATTGACGCCGATGCCCACGCCAGCAAAGAGCGGCCCACAACATCGGCCATCCATTTCAAGCCTCGAGGTGCCCTCCGGCGCAGTGCTCCGGTAAAGCTGTTGGCTTTCGGTCTCAAAAGGGGGCGACCCGGGGTGCCCCCGGCCCGGGTGTTATAAGTGACACGAAACGCAGAACCGGACCTTTGAAGTTTGTGCAGGCTCCGATCCAGACCAAATGAGGGAAACGACGATGAATCGCAGAGAGATGTTGGCGGCACTGGCCGCCACGGCAGCGGCGGGCGAGGCGCTCGCCTTTGCCCACACAACACCTGCAGCCACGCCGGTGATGGGGTCGAAGGTGTTCGACTGGAACGCGATGGTAGCGAAGCCGAACGCGACGGGTTCGGTGCGGTCCGTGTGCTCGGCGCCGACCGCAACGCTCGAGAATCTCGAGATCCATGTCTCCACGCTGAACCCGGGGTTGAGGTCGCATCCGCCGCACAAGCATCCCAACGAGGAGCTGATCATCGTGCGGCAGGGGACGGTGGAGACCCTGTCAAATGGCGAGTGGATACGCGTCGGGCCGGGCAGCGTGATCTTCAACGCGTCGAACCAGGTGCACTGTTTCAGGAATGTGGGCGCCGATCCGGCGATTTATCATGTGGTGAACTTTAAGACGGCGGCGACACCGGAGGGGAAGACGGAGATCGTGGGCAACTAGCCCGCCAGGTCGGCTGCTACTTCGGCTGCACAATCGGCTCGCCGGGGATCGAGAGCCTGACACGGTAGACGCTGGAGCTGGCGCAGATGTAGAGGGTTTTTCGATCGGACCCGCCCCAGGCCACGTTGGCGACGCGCTCGGGGATGAGGAGCGTTGCGAGGCGCTTGCCTTCAGGCGAGAGAATCACCACGCCGCCGGGACCGGCGCTGTAGATGTTGCCTTCGACATCGACCTTCATGCCATCGGGTCCGCCGGGCCGCGGATCGCTGGTGCCGTCGTAGAGGAGTTTGGCATCGGCGAGCGTGCCGTCGGGCAGGACACGATAGCGCATCCAGATTTTTTGGGGCTCGGTGGAGTCGACGTAGAGGAATTTCTCGCCGGGCGAGAAGGCGATCCCGTTGGGGCGAGACAAGTCGGAAACAAGGAGCTGGAGATCGCCGCGCGAAGGCGGGGCGCCGGGCTTTTGCTGGAGCGCGCGAGGGATGCGATAGACGCCGTTGACCTGAAGTTCCTTTTCGGGGTCGGAGTCGTTCTGTTTGCGGAGGCCATAGGGCGGATCGGTGAAATAAAGTGAGCCGTCGGAACGGTAGACGAGATCGTTGGGGCTGTTGAGGCGGTGACCCTGATAGCGATCGGCGAGGACGGTCTGAACGGATTCTGGGTTGAGCGATTCAAATCGGAAAACATCGCGCTGGGCGTGGCCGGCGACGGTGAGGCGACCGAGCGTGTCGAGCGTCATGCCGTTGGAGCCTGGCTCGCGGCCGCCATAGGGAGCGGAGCCTTGGTAGCCGCTGGGCTGGAGGAAGATGCTTACGCCTTTTCCGGGGGTCCAGCGGCGGATCGAGTTCGAAGGAATGTCGGCGAAGAATAGGCCGCCATTGACCCAGACAGGGCCTTCGACCCAGGTGAATCCGGTGGCGATGCGCTCGAGTTTGGCAGCGGCGGGTATGATACGGCTGCTCGCGGGATCGGCCCGATCAACATTCAGGGCGGTGATGGCTGGCGCATCGGCCGCGGCAGATTGAGTGCATGCGGGGCGGGCGGCAGGGAAGAAGGCGAAAAGCGCAAAGGCCGCGGGTGCGACGAGGCGCGGCAGACGGGTCGAGAGAGTTTTCATTAGGTCTTTCCTGAGGTCAAGAGTACGGCCCATTTATCTTTCGCCGCAGGGCGCGGCGGAGTCAAGTGGGGAATTCACGGGCGCAGGATTCACTGGAAAGAAAAGGCTCTGCCAAAACCGGGCGAGAGCGCATAGAATACGGGTTGGGATGAGCAAGAAGGAGCGCAAATCGTTCGAAGTGGCGTGCCCTGATTGCGGGGCAATGCTGAAGATCGACGCGGAAACCGGGGTGCTGGTAAGCCATACTTCCGCGCCGCGCAAACGGATGTTCGAGGACCTGGAGACGGCGGCCAAGGCCATGCGCGAGCACGGAGAGCGCACGGAATCGATTTTCAGGCAGAGTGTGGACGCGGAAAAAAACAAGGCCGACCTTTTCGACAAGAAGTTTGCCGAGGCCATGCGCAAGGCGAAGGACGCGCCAGAAGGGAAGCCTTTGCGCGAGATCGACCTGGATTGAGAACGCGTCGATGTGCGGGCCAAAGCCGGTGCGCCTGGGTTTTGGAGCAATGCCTTGAAAGGCTGAGACTGAAAAAGCCGGAAAATGCAAGGAGGAGACATGGTGGTTGTGCCGCTAACGCAGGGAGCGAGCGCGCCAGGTGGTGCGACGTGCGAAGGGGAAGCGAGCTCCACGAACTGGATCCGGTACGCCGCAGCGGGAACCCTTGCGGCAAGCGGCGTGTTTTTGGTGACGGGCCAGCGCCGCCTCGGCCTGGTGACGGCCCTCTCAGGCGCCGCGCTGACGCTGATCGATCAGCAGGAAGTGGTGCGCAAGTGCTGGGACATGCTTCCCGAATTGCTTGAAGAGCTGCAGGGAATGCTGGGCAAGGCGCAGACCGCCGTCGAAGATCTATCGGCGCAGAGCGAGAAGCTGAGGAAGGTTTTAAGCCAATAGGACGCTGCAATCGGCAGCCAAGCGTGCTTCGCCGAGGTAGCCGTGAGCGCGAAACCATGCGATCTCATCGCGCAACGTCGACTCGATGGGCCGGAAGTCCAGGCCCAATTCATTGATTGATTTGCTGTGGTCGAAATTGAGCTGGTGCAGGCGCTGATCGAGAAGGCGCATCGCGGCGAGACTCAATGCGACTGGCCTGCCCGTGAGGCGCGCCCAGCACTCGCTGGCGGACGCAACGGCGTAGAGCACGGAGCGGGGGATAATTCGCCGGGGAACCGTGGCTCCGGTGATTGCCGCCAGAATCGTCAGGTATTGGCGCGAAGTGAACGGGCGCCCGGCTGCGAGGTAACGCTGGCCGCGGCGGCCTTTGAGCGCGACGAGCAGCATGGCGCGAGCCACATCGCGCACGTCGACAATGGTGAATGCGCCGGGCAGAATTCCGGGAATTTTGCCGCGCAGAAAATCGAGTACTGATTGTCCTGCCGGCGTGGGCGCAGCGTCGCCGGGGCCATGCATCCAGCCGGGCAGGACCATGGCGGCCCACATATCGGCGTGGCGGCCAAGGAAGCTGAGGATTTCGCGTTCGGCGAGGATCTTGCTGCGATAGTAGGGCTCCGCACGGCGTTCATCGCGGAGCATGGTTTCGTCGATCAGCCCGGGGCCGCGTCCGTCAAGAACGGCGATCGAGCTGGCGTGGACAAAGCGGCGAACACCGGCCGAGTGTGCGGCGCGAAGAAGGCCGCGCGTGCCGGCCACGTTGACGGCGTAGAGCGCGTCCCAATGGCGACCGCCGCGAAGGTAGTCGCGATAGTAAGCCGCAGTGTGAAAGACGATGCTGGCTCCCGGGAGCGCGCTGGCGAACGAATCAACGTTGAGCAGGTCGCCCTGAACGATGTCGATGCGAGCGCCGGTGCATTGGACCGGAACCTTGTCCACCTCGCCCGGGAGCACCAACGCTCGAACGTTGAAACCCTGGGCGGCAAGAAGTCGCACGAGATTGCTGCCGAGAAGACCGACGCCGCCGGTGACAAACGCAGTTTGAGTCATCAGGAAAGTGTCTCCGCAGCGCGCGGCACTGATGAGCGACGCGGCAGACCGCAAGCCGGCTGCAGCGTGTTCGTTCCATCGGGGGACAACCTGGGGCAGTGCGAAAACGCGAAAATCAGCTCTTGCGATCGATGAGGTAGCGGGCAACGGCCTTCAGGCCGGAGGCGCGGCTGCCATAGGGCTCGAGGGCGGCAAAGGCTTCGTCAACGAGCTGCGCGGCATCGCGCAGGCTCTGTTCGACCCCATAAACGGCGGGCCACGTTGCTTTCTCGGTGGCCGCGTCCTTGCCGGCGGTTTTGCCCAGGTGCGCGGAGTCGACCGTCATGTCGAGAACATCGTCGACAATCTGGAAGGCGAGGCCGGCTTTGCGGCCGAAGCGGTCGAGGCGCGCAACGTCGCTGGTCGTGGCTCCGGCGAAAACGCCGCCGGCAACGACGCTGACGCGAATGAGTGCGCCGGTTTTGGCGCGGTGGATGGCTTCGACAAGCTCGGGCGTGGGATGGAGGCCCTCGCTTTCGAGATCGAGGACTTGACCACCGATCATGCCATCGACGGTGCCAATGGCGTTGGCAATGAGCCCGACGATTTGAATGGCGGCGGCGGGAGGACATGCGAGGCCCGCGAGCACTTCAAAGGCCGTCGTCTGGAGGGCGTCGCCGGCGAGGATGGCGATGGCCTCGCCAAATGCGACGTGGCAGGTGGGCTTGCCGCGGCGAAGGTCGTCGTTGTCGAGGGCGGGCAGATCGTCGTGGATGAGCGAGTAGGTGTGGAGCATCTCAAGGGCTGCGCCGAGACGCTCGATTCCTTGGGGAAGATGGCCCGCGACGGTGACGCCGGCCTGCATCGAGAGCACAGGGCGAAGACGCTTGCCGCCGGCAAAGACGGAGTGACGCATGGCGCTGTGAATGGAGACGGGAAGCGCATCCGCGGAAGGGAGCAGGGCCTCGAGCGCCTGGTCGGTGAGGTCCGCGCCCTCCTGAATCAGAGATTTGACGTCCGTGGACATTGCAATCATGTTAGACGAGAACATGCGAGCCGGAGTTCATAAAGCGAGAGGGTGAGGAGCAGGAGCGCGCTGAGGACCGTAAGCCAGCGGCCAGTGCCGGCACCGGGGCCCGGTTCCCAATCGAACGTGGCGATGACCGGGCCTCGGGGAACCGGGATCGCCATGAGACCGTCCGGCCGTCCCAACCAAAGAGTGCGGCGGCCTAGAACGCGAATTATCCACGAGGGAGAGCTCTCGAGACGCAGGATCAGAAAACCAGGCCGAGGCATGGTCGCGTACAAGGTGCGATGCTCGGGATTGACCTGAGCACTACCGTCCCACGCGAATGTGGCCAGGCAGCTATCTTGATCCGGAGCCCAGGAGGGATTGGCGCCGGGATCGTCGGGATCCGGCTTTCCGAGGGTGGCTTCGGGATCGCTTACGAGGCAGGCGTCGGGAAGGCCGGTGGCGATGGTGGTGATGTCGGCATCGGGGGGAGCGTACTCGAACATACCTTCAAATCCTGCGCCGGCGCGGTAGGCCGCGAGCATTGACGCGACCGTGTCTTCGGGGTAGCAGACCTGGAAGAAGGCGGTTCCGGCGTAGGCTGTGGCGGCGAGGAAGAGTGCCGCGCAGACGGCGAGAATTGCGCCGCGGACGATGCGTGCGTCCGGGCGCGTGGGCCAGATGGCAGCGACGAAAAAGATGGACATGGGCGCTTCGACAGCTTCAAGCATGCGCCAGGGGTACTGGAGAAAAGGCATTTGAGGGAGCGAGTGCCAGACCGGCCGCGAGATGGGGAAAAGAAGATACAGGACGACGACGGGGATGGCGGCAAGAGGAACCCACCAGCGGTTTTTTCCTGGTCCTGGAAGCGAGCCGCGGAGAAAGCAGATGAGGACGGCGATGAGAGCGACGGCGATCATGAAGATGGCAATCCAGGAGACCTGCCGCAGTACGACGTCGTGCAACGCGAGAACGGGATTGGCGTGGTGCGAGAAGAGCCAGTTGTTCTCGAAGTCGTAGCCGGGATCATCGGTGGCCTGACGGATATCGACCCAATCGCGCTCCGATGCTGCGGGGGCCCAGTAGATGGCGGCCAGACCGAGGCCGAGCGGCGCTGCGATGGCGGCGCGAAGCAGCGGGACCCAGGATTTGTCCAGGATGGCCCAGAGAAGGGCGACACCCAAGAGCAGGTAGCCGGCGATGATTCCGAGAGGAAGGTTGGAAAACCATGCGCCGGCAAGCGCGATTGCGATCGGGACGATCGAACCGTCGAAAACACGACGAAAAAGCGAGGCAGCCGGGAAGCGATCGCGCAGGACGAAGAGGATGATAATCGGAAGCCAGAATCCTCCAGTGAATTCAGGGAATGCGCAGCGTTCGTAAGCGTTAAAGAGTGTGAAGCCCGAGAAGATGGCGACGCAGCCGGCCAGCGTGGCGGGGAGATCTTCGAGGGCTTCACGGGCGAGGGCGCGCGTGGCCAAGCCAGTGGCCGCGAGAATGAGGAGTGTGAGCGCGATGGGCACGAGATTCCAGGGAAGGACAGCGCCCAGTGCAGCGCCCAGCATCCAGGTGAGCGGGGGGTAGTAGACGAAACGAGGCTCGCCGGCGCCGTAATTGGGGCTGGGCGCCCAATGCGGGTAAAGGATGCCGTGACGCAAAGCGTTGAGACAATCGAACCATGAAACTAGATGAACGTCGAAATCGTGGCCGCAGGAGTTGCCGCGAATGAGCTGCGGGAGGATGGCGACGAATGCGGCGAAGACGATGACGGAGGGACCGAGGAGATTCCCCGCTTTCCAGATGCGAAGGACGGGACGAGCCCGCGCCGATACGCCGGCCACATCTGATCGTCGATCTCTGTCCTCTGTTCCCAGTTTTCTGTTCATGGCAGCAGGTGGAGGGTGTGAGTGGTTTGCGCGGCGACGGCCGGCGGGGTGAAGGGCAGAGCGAAGGTGGTTCCGTTGTACCAGGCGTTCCATTGATCGCGAAAGTAAGGACTGAGCGGATTGCCGCTTTCGCCGAGAACGATGTTTTCAGTTGAGCCGTCGATGTTGCTCCAGTCCATGGTGAAGCGCTGGGAGGGGCCGAAGTCTCGGCCTACTTGTTTGACGGTGACGCCATCGCCCGATTGCGGCTGAGGGCCGGTTCCGGCGACGCGGCCAACCAGAGGGAGAAAAGCGGCGAAGGGGTGCTCGATGTCGACCATGTGCCAACTGCCGTAGGTCCAGCGCGTGAGATCGAGAGGCGCTCTGCCGTCGCGCATTGCTTTACGCACCGCGGCGGTGAGCAGGGCGTTCCAGTCTCTGTAACCGAAGGGGAGCCAATCGGGCTTGGCGTGCATCACGATTTCTTCCTCGGCAAACGCGGATTCGCTCCAGTGGTAGTCGCCGGCAAGCTTGCCGAGCTTGGGCTCAAGAATCATGGGCCAAAGTGCGGCGCGGGTCTCGGTGACGACGGAAGCGGCGGCGGAATCCGTAGTCAGGCGGCCGTCCCAGCTGCGCATCAGGTCGGCGGCCTGGCGCATGCGTGCGTCGCCATTGCCCTCAGGCCCCGGCGTGTGGTCGATGGCGTAGGCGAATCGATGGCCCATCTCCTGGTCAACTTCGCTGTAGATATCGGTTTGCGTGGCGAGCATGTCGGCGGGCGTGAGCTTGTCGCGTCCGTCGAGCAATTTATAAATGCGCTCGATGCGGTAGGGGTCGCCCCATTCGCCGGTGATCGGGTAGGGCGATTTGTCGGTCGTGACGCGCGCATTGGCCGTAGCGAGAAATCCCGAGGGCGGGTCGAATGTGCCGGGCATCTGGACGAACGGAATATAAGCAGGGCAGACGCCGGAGCAGTTCGCCGATCCCCACTCGTGCGCGTCGTCGTGGATGGGAACATTTGAGATTCCAGCGGGGCGGATGGGGATTTTGCCGATAGCGTGGTACGCGATGTGGCCCTGATCGTCGGCGTAGACAACATTCTGCGTGGGCCAGCACCACTCGGCGAGCGCGGCAGAAAACTCCGCCCAGTTCGAGGCTGCATTCATCTCGTAAAGTGGCAAGGTGTCGAGCGTGGGATCGTAGAGCGTCCATTTGAGCGCCGTTGGCGGATCGCCCGCGGCGAGAACCGGGTTGAGCAGCGGCCCGTGCGCGGTGGATTGAACATTCAGGAAAACATCTCGGCGGCCGCGAACGTGAATTACCTCGCGATCGACGGCGAGCGGATGCCACTGCGCGTCGATCCCCTGATAATTTCCCTTGCCATCGAGTTTTTCGATGTAGAGATCCTGCGCGTCGCCGTAGAGGGCCGTGAATCCCCAGGCGACGTGTTCGTTGTGGCCGGCAATGACGAGTGGGAAGCCGGGAAGCGTGACGCCGGCTGCGTGAAAACCGGGGGCGCTGAGGTCAGCCATGTACCATGTTTCGGGCTCGCGCAGCGTCAGGTGCATATCGTTCGAGAGCATCGGCTTGCCGCCCGCTGTGTGCGTGCCGGCGATGACCCAGTTGTTGGAGCCGGGATTGCAACCATTGCAAGCAGGCTGGCCGAGAAGGGCGAATGCGCCGGTGGGTGCGGCGATCGGAGTTGCGCGCGTCTCGGTGTTCTCGTCGTCATCGTCGTCGCCCTTCGAGGCGGGCGGCATCGGCTGCGGCGCGCTCAGGTCCAGGCGAAGGCCGGTGGGCGGATGATCGCGCCACGACCCGACGGGGTAAAGATCGGCCTCGAGAATGGGATTGTTGAGCTTGGCGGCGACGCGGGCGCGCGAAAGCTTGGTGACGATGCGGGTGTCGAGTGTCTCGACCATGGAGAGGCCCACGCTGATCGAATCAACGCCGCTCCATGGTTGGGGACGGTAGTGGAGGATTTTGAATTCGACGGGAAGGGAGTTCGACTGCTCGCACTGCGTGATGAAGAAATTGACGCCGCGCGCATAGTCGTCGAGGCGGCGGCGGTCGCCCGAGTATAGATTGCCGTAGAGGCGCTGGGCGGTGAGGCGAATCTGAAGGATGCGCTGCGTTTTGTCATGCTCGATGAGCGCGGCGCCCATGATCTCGGCGAGTTCGCCGTCGGCATTGCGGCGCGAGGCGTCCATTTGCCAGAGCCGGTCCTGCGCGGTCACGTAACCCTGTGCGATGAAGAGGTCGTCCTGATTGGAGGCGTCGAAGTGGGGGATGCCGTGGGTGTCACGGCGGATTATGACAGGCGCGGTGAGCCCGGAGAGATGGACATCGCCATCGAGCTGCGGCAGCGAAGCTTTGGCGGCGGAGCGAAGCCAAAACACTGCGGCCAGGGGTGAGAGCACGAGGAGAATCAATAAGCCGCAACAAATCCAGAGAACGAGCAAAGGCCAGCGCCGCTTGCAGCGCGACGAGAGCGGCGCGGGCGGTGATTTGAGCTGGGTGATTTGAGGTGAGTCGGACATGCAATCGGTCGCGAGCCAGATTCAGGATACGACGGGCGAAGGCGCGCAACCGGCCTGTGGGAGGGGTTTTGCGGCGCGAGGGATGGAGCGATCAATTCGCCGGCGGCGTGGCGCCGTTGCGGGCGTAGAGGCTGAGCAGAGCGAGCAGCAGAAGAACAATGACGGCGAGTACGAGCAGGCTGCCTTCGGGGCCGTCGGCGCCGCCACTATAAATCGGATTGCCGGAAGGATTCGCCGACAACAAGTGGCCCTCCGCGCGGAACCCGCTGTCGGCCGTGCCATAGAAGAAAGTCTCAGCCCAGTCCCATGCCGCATGGCAGCCGATGGCCCACCAGGCGGAGCCGGTGAGGCTGACGCTTAGGCAAAAGATAAAGCCGATGCATGTGGCGGCAAAGATGCCGATCGAATTCTCGCCATTGTTGGAAGTGTGGTAGAAGCCGAAGAAAGTTGAAGTGACCCACGCCGCCTGCCAGAAGGCACCGCGCGCTCCAAGCGTTTGCTGGACTATGAGGCAGGGCGGGAAGCCGATTGCAGCGGCGAGGTAGACGCCTGATGCGCCTTGGCGAGCCGGGTCGAACGCGAGGTAAAGGCACATGGCGGCCTGCGCCGCCAAAGCCCACCAGAAATTGATTCCGCGGGCGAGCGTGGAGAGCGAGTAGCAGCGAAAGAGGCCCTCTTCAAGTGAGCTGACGAGGAGGAACGCGATGGCCCACAGGGCACCGAGACAGGTAGCCTGCGCGGCAGGAACGGCGGCTGGGGCGAGACGCAGCCAGCCGCCCCAATCGAGAGCTCCGACAAGCAGCGAGACCGTGACGAAGCCGACGCTCAGGCCGGAGAGAAAATGCGGCACGCGGCGGGGGCCTGCGAGATTGTAGCTCGAAATGCGGCGATCCTCGATGAGAACCATGACAAGCGCCGCGGCGATCAAGGCAAGCACCGGAACCAGTTCTCCGACGAGGACGGCAGGGGCGGAGTCGGCGGGCGTGTCATGAATGAGGCCGGCCGCGTAGAAGAGCGTGCCAACGACCTCGCGGAAAAGGTAGTAGAGTCCCGCGAAGAGAAGGATGGACCAGCCGGCGCGCAAGCCGTGCGGCCCAATGAAGACCCAGTCGAGATCGCGACTGAAGCGCGGAGGGCGAGGCGCGTCTCCGGCGGACGGGACATCTTCGACCGCGGGCTCGGGTTCGGGCTGCATTTGCGCTCTCGTAAGCAAGGAAATCCTGCTGCTGCGACGGCAGCTGTGAATAGTCACAGTACAGCATAATCAGCCTTGAGGGGAACTGCGGCGGTTCGGCTTGGCCTATGAAGTCTCAGCCGTTTCGCGACCGAGCCGCGGAAGGTATGAGGCGCACATATTCGGCGCGGGCTCAGAGCGCCTTAGAGAGAACCTTGGATCCTTCGCGGCGGTCAGGATGACAAGCGGAAATCCCCCGCTGCCCCAGGGTCTCGAAATCCAGACCCCGGGGCACCAGATTTGAGTGATGGAACCGGGTCGGCGGAGCGAAGCCGCGGGCCCAGGGTTATGGGTGCTGCTTCTCGTTAGGCTGGCCGGCGACCTGGAGGTAGTTTTCCACGCTGAATACGCCGGGAACGGTGTTGGCGCGGATGCCAGCCACGTCCTTGTCGGCCTCTGAGTCGACGACGCCATACAGCTCCACGTGGCCGTTTTGCACCGAGATGCGGATAGGCTTTTCGGGATCGATGGCGTATCTGTTGAGCGACGTATAGCCGTAGACCGCGCGCGCGACTGCAAGCCGGATGCCGTTATCCATGGGCGAAACGGGATCGACAGCGATCTCGTCGATTACATCCTTGACGCCGGGCGTTGTGGAGACGACGGCCAGAGCGGAGTCGCGGTTGGGATAGTCGTGCGAATGACCTGCCAAGGTGACGACGCCGTTCTGTACGTTGAGGGAGATAGCGTCAAACATGTTGCCATAGCCGATGGCGTTGTCGGAAACCTTATCGATCAGAGCCTTCTGCAACTGGGCATCAGGCACGTCGGGTCCGGCCACCTGAATCTCGTTGCGGACCGCGGTGACGCCTTTGATTTTGTGTACGGTTTTGTCGGCGTCAGCCTTGTACTCGTAGAGACTGACGGTACCGGATAACGAGGCGACGCCGCTCGCGTCGACGCTGATCTGAACATCCTTGAACTGCGATTTATCGAGCTTGGATCGCGCCGCACTGGCGACGTCCTGGTCGGCGACCGCCCGCGAAGGTTGGGGAAGGACCAGAATCGCACCGAAAAGACCCGCGGCAATAAGAAGTGAGTTGCGAGGAATGACGTTTTTTGTCATGGGGAAACCTCCGTTCGCGTTTGATTAGACACGGGAGACCCGGGATTGGTTGCGCGGCGAGGCATAAGTCAATGAACAGAAAAGGATTAGCGATAGCGGCGAGTGGCTTTAATGACCATGGAGAAGACGCCGGACTCATCGCGGGCGACGACCAGCGAGACGTGGCGGTTGATGGCGATTTCTGCCTGGAGCAACTGCTGGCTGGTGGTATTGACGTCGGTGGCGTAGGTGAGTGTGACGGCGCGGCCCAACTGCTCCTCGACCGTGATACGAGATGTAGAGTTGCCGGTTGCGCCGAGGTAATTGGGGTCGACTTTCACCGAGCCGGCGCCGAAGAGCTTTTGAATGCGGCTGGAGACCGTGGCGTTGAGGGCGCCGCCGAGGAGCGCGTCGGTGGTGGGATTCGAGATGGCCTGCTCCTGCTGCTGCGTATAGAGCCGCTGCTGATTGGCGGTGTGGCCGAGGGCGAGCAAGGCCACGACGTCAGCTTCAGGCATGGGAGGATCGCTGCGATAGGTAACGCTGAGCTTCTGCGGCAATCCGTGGAGGCCGAGAGAGATGTCGTAGTCTTCGACGTGCGCCGTGGCGCTCAAGTCAATGATGGGCTCGATGCGTACTGGATTGGTGAAGGTGATGTCGCCGCGCTCGAGATCGTAGCGGGTTCCAGCGATGAGAGCACTGCCCTCGGTAATGGAGACGGCGCCGAGGAGCGAGGGAGACGCGAGAGTGCCGCGCAGGCGGAGATTGACGTCGCCGGCCAGCTTGGCGAAAGCGTTCTGAAAGTTCAACTGCGGAGAGGAGTCGACATGGACATCGAGGCGAACGTGATTGGAGGGCGCGCTGGGAGGCGCTACGGATTGGACTGAGAAGCCGGCCTGCACGGCGAGGGAGGCGAGGTCGAGGTCAGGGCTGACGGCAAAGCGCGTGATGAGCACATCGCCAGAGAGGAGCAGGTTCGATTGCGGGCCCTGGAGCTGCAGCTTCAAGTCGGCCAGCGAGCTGACGCCGGCTGGATAGCGGATGTGAACGCCTTTTCCGGTGACCGTGAGGTCGGCGAAGATGCCATGCTGATAGGCCAGGTAACCACCAAGCGAGAGCTGGCCGCCGCCTGTCATGGCGGTAAGGGACCTGACTTCGAGGCGGTTCTGATTGAACTCGAGAGAGCCGCGCAACTGGCTCAGGCCGTTGGGCAGATCTTCGAGCGAGAGCGAACCGCCCTCAAAGTCGACGCGGCCCTGAAGACCGGGATCGCGCAAAGGGCCGTGGGCCTGAACATGGAAGGTGGAGACGCCGCTGGCGGTCAGATCGGGATCGAGCGTCTCTGCAAGCTTGAGATTGATGGAACCGTTGGCGGCAAGGTCGAGTTGCTGCGATCCGTCGAGCGAAAGGCTTGCCTCCGCGCGGAGATCGGTATTGTCTCCTGTGACGTGGAGGGGATCGAGATGGACGCGGCCGTCAGCGAGCGTGGCGTGCACGCTGCCGTCGCTTTGGAGATGGACGCCGGCGACGGTGACCACCAATTGCCGGAGCTGGGCTTCACCACGAAGCTGGTTTAGATCGGAGAGGGGTCCGTCGATCGAGACAGTTCCGGCGAGCGCGGAGTCGGCGGTAAAGGCCTCCACATGGGCCATGCGGAGAAGCGCGCCAACGTTGAATTGGGAAAAGTCGACGTGCGCCTCGGTTGCGTAGCCGCTCCGCAATGCGGTCTGGCCGGTGAGATGCAGGTCGGCTCCCTGCAACTGTGTGGTTGCGGCGTAGGCAAGGCTGTGGCCAGAGGTATGTGCGGAGAGGTCGAGGGCGCCGAATTGTTGGGCGCTCAAGGTGAGAGAGCCAGCGGTCAGGTGGGCGTTAAGACGTGGGTCGTCGATCGAGCCTGACCCGGTGAGATCGACAGAAAGCCTGCCGGCAAGATCAAGATTGTGCCGGCCGACCCAGGCGATGCGGGCGATGTCGATTGCCGAGGCGTGCGCATCGACAGCGAAGGTTCGCGACGCGAAGTCGTATGCGCCAGTGGCCGTGATGACGCCGCCGGCGCCAGCGGCCCTGGCCGAGGTGACCTTGAGCGCCTGGCCGGTCGTCGCTGCCTGGATCCGAAGCTGTGTAACCGGCTCGCCGTACACGGCGGCGCGGTCCATCTCAAGTGAGCCGGAAGCTGACGGCGCACGGAGGGGTCCGTCGGCCGTGAATTGCGCGTTGAATTCGCCACCGACCGGAAGGATCCTGGAAAAGAACGGCTGGATATCGGCGACGCTGACGGTGTCGGCGGTCACGCGCGCGTGAAGAACGGAGCCGGCATCGTAGACCGGCTGTGAACTACGGGGAGAGCGCGGGCGTGCAGAGGATCCTGGGCCAATAGACGCATCGAGGCTTCCGCTTAGAAAAACGGTGGCCTTGCCGTGAATCAGCTGAGCGCGCTCAATGGAGATCTGCGACGGTGAATAACTGCCTTCGACCGCAACTGAATCCAGATCGAGCAGGCGGCGATGGTTGAGATCGCCGCCCGCCGGCATTTCGATGCCGATTCGCGTGGCCTTTAGGGCGCCCGCGATGCGTGGCTTGACCAAGGAGCCAGTCCACGAGCCGTGAAAATCGGCTTCCCCCGCCAGGGCTACGGGGAGGGCGGAAGTTCCGGTTTTGCCGTTCCGATTGAGACCGAGCGAGCGCAGGACGGCATCGAACTCAGACAAGTCGTGGGAATGAAAATCGACGGTGAGAGCCGAAGCGCTGGTGACGGGGTAAGCGCCGAGGGAGCCGCGCGCAACAAAATCGCTGGCGGGCAAATGAAGCTCAAGATTGCGCAGTTCCACTCCGCCATTCCGCTCGGTGTAGGTGGCGTCAATGACGCCGTCCGAAGGCACCTCACCGGGCGGTGGTTGCCTGGATGGGCTGAGGTTTAGAGCCGCGGCGACGGAGATGCTGCGTGCATCACCGTTCGACCAGGTCGCAGTGGCGGGACCATTCAAACGGGCGTCGAAACCGAGGCGACGGTATTGCGGCGGGCAGACGGTATCGAGAATAGTGTCGAGAGATACACCTTTGAAATTGGCTGTGACCTTGCCATTGACGGGGACGGAAATCAAGGCCGGCCGGACGAGCACATTGCGGGCGCGGCGCGATTCCAGGGAACCCGGAACAGTGATGGACGCCGAGATTTGAGCGGGGACGAATGGCGCGCCGGGAAGCCAGGGCTCAAGCGCGACGGAGCCTTCGATCAGGCCGCCTTGGGGCATGCGGGCGACGATTTCGGTGATGGTGAGCTTTTCCTGATCGGCATCGATGAGGGCGTCGACGTCGATGCCCTTCGCGTGAATACCCCTCCCAACGTAGGAGCCTCCATCGACATGGACGCGCCCGGTAACTTGAAAGCCGGGCGCCGTGCCCGCGGCGGCAAGATCGAGATGAGCGATTCCATCGGGCGAGTCGGGGTAGCCTGTCACGGGGTCGAGAAGCCGCATGTCGAGATCGCCATCGACTTTGGCCTTCCAGTGCGGATGCGCGAAATCATCGAGAACTCCCTCGGCCCGGAGCGTGTGGCCTTCGGCTCCGCGGCTCTGCGCCGTAAGTTGAAAACTCTCTAAGGCGGCTTGATTGCGCTCAAGGTCGAGGGCGAGCTGAAATCTTCCATGCACGGGCGGGGGCTGCCTGCGCGGCACCTGGCGGTCAAGAACGAGATCACTGGCGGCGGCATCGACGCGATAGCTCTCGGGCGCGTGAAGCGACGCGGGAACGTAGATCATCTGCAGCGACACGTCGCCGGCCTTGAAGTCGAGCGGGAGATAGCGATCCTGATAGTCGAAACCTGCGGCGCGATCGTCGAAATCGATCAGCCCCTGTTCGACGAGGATCTGATTGGCGCGCAGATCGAAGAACGTGTTGACGGCCGACTTCGAGCGCGCCAGTGGCCGCAGCGGGTGCGGTTGATTGGTGGAACCGTCGGGGTAGACGATGATGTGCAGCCGGGGCCGGTCAATTTCGAGGCTGCGCAGAGAAAGATGCGGAGCGAAGAAACCCAGGAGGTTCATCTGGACGCGCAGGCGGCCAATTTGGGCATAAGGAGTTTCGCCGGGATCTTCGGTGCCGTGAATGACGATTCCGTTCGCTTCGGCCTCCAAGCCAAGCAAGTGCCAACGAAACGACGCAATCTCGGTGCGGCCGCCGGTGGCGGCTTCTATCTGAGCGATGATGCGCTGGCGAACAAGATTCTCGAATGGAGCAGAACTCAGGACGAAATAGGCAGCGACGGCCGCAAGCGCGAGCACAACCGCTGCCGCCGCCAGCGAGAGCGGGAGGTGGCGAAGGAAGAAACGGCGCAGACGGCCGCGCTTGCCGCGCGCTCGAGGTTCTGGCGGCAGGTTGGAGCGAGGGGAGATCGACATGGGGTCGCGATCGGTCATGGGCTCGCACCTGGGACCGCGCCTGGACCCGCAATTGGAGCTGCAACCGGGCTCGATCCCGAGACGGAGTCCTGGGCTGCGTCGGGCTCGAGCGACGGATCAAGGACTTCAACGTCGCCCTGGCTGCGCAGATTCGTGAGCCATGCGTCAAACAGCACATTCACCTGCCGCTCGAGCAAGATTTCCTGAATGCGCGGGGCGACCTGCTGGAGCGGCGGGATGGCCTCGCCGGGCGTGTATTGAGGAAGCAGCGTGTCGCGATAGTAGGTTTCAATCTGCTGGGGAGTGATCTCGATGCCCTGGCGGAAGCGCTGCTCGATGAAGCTCAGAATCTCGAGCCGGTAGCGGAGATAGGATTCGACCCGTTCTGGCGTGAGCCCGTGCGCGGCGAGAAAGCTGCTCCAGCCCGGGGCTGTGGCGCAATTCTGGCGGACGCAGGCTGGGAGCTGCTTGCGAATCTGGTCAAGCCGAGCGTCGAATTCATCCTGCGAAGGCTCGATGGCTTGCATATCCTCGCTGCGAATCTGCTGCTCAATAAGAGCGCGGCTGATGAGCTGCTCGAGCGCATGCTGCGGCGTGAGCGCGACCTGACCGACGAGAGCGGGGTCGAGAACCGAGAGGCGAATTTCGTCGTCGATGTCGCTCAAAAGGATGGCATGCTTGTTGACGACGGCGACGACGCGGTCGAGCACAGCGGGGGCAGGCGGGGGCGGTTGCTGGGCGCGCGTGGCGCACAATCCGGCGGCAAGAAGCGACACGAGAATAAGAATGCGGCGGGCGATTCGACTCTCAAAAGCAGGTCTATCGGCTTCGCTTACCCCGTATTCGCGTTGCGAATACGAAGCCCCAAAAGCACCCCGCTCGGGATGATACGGCCTGGGGGGTGCGAATGCAGGTGCGCTCAGAATGCCATTCATTTGGCCGGCAACCTTGATTCGGATTGGGGCGCGCGGCTGCATCAGAAGGCCTGCCCGAGCGAGAAGAAGAAGTTGATATGGGGAGATTGGCCAACGTACGGGTCCGATTCGTATCCGGGGACACCGCTGGGATTGATGGCGGGGGTCGGGATGGAGTAGTTGATATTCACCGGATAGATGGGCGGATTCAGGTTATAGCTTACGTCGAAGCGGATGGGCCCGACGGGGGTGTGGTAGCGCAGGCCGAGGCCGAGGGCGTGCGAGAAGTCGTTGAACTTGCAGAAGCCCTGCTGGCCGGTTGAGGTGTATGGGCCATCAGGCAAGTAGGTGGAAGGTTGGCCGGGGGTAGCCAGTTGACGGCAAGCATCACTATCGGGCTGGCGCACGCGCAAAAAGCTGGCCCAGGCATCGCCGGCGTTCGTGAAGACATTGCCCATATCGTGGAAGATGACGAAGCTGACCGTGTTGCCCAGCCAGGGAAGGGTGGGCGGGGGCAGACGTAACTCGGTGCTGTTGGTAAGCGCGCCCGCACCTCCGATCTGAAAGCCGGTCTCGGGATCGCGGGGGCCGGCGGCGTTCTGGGAGAATCCGCGGAGAGAAACCGCGCCGCCGGCGTAGAGGCGCTCGGGGAGTGGAATGATGCCGTTGGTACCGCTGCCGAAGGAGCGAATCTGGCCGTAGCGAGTGTTGCGAGCCACGACGAAGCGGCCTTTGTCAAAGGTGTAATAGCTGGAACTCGAAGTGTCGATGCGGTTGAATTCAGCCTCGGCGCCAAAGATGCGGTCGGAGAGGAACTCCTGAAAACTCAAGTAGGTGCCACGGCGGGCGTCCATGGGCACATCGCGGGTGTCGCGAATCCATGTGAAGGCCGGGCCGGCGACGCGGGTTGCCGACGAGAGCAGAGAGAATTCCGCGGGATAGACCTGCAAGCTGCTGGCGGACACTTTGACACGGCGGAAATCCAGCTCGTAGATGAAGGTGTTGGCGCGAGAGAGCCAGGATTCGGGGCGATTGAAATTTTCAGTGAAGCGGAAAGCGCCTTCGAGGCGGGAGGCCACGTAGGTTGAGACATCGAGGCTGTTGGCGTAGCCGCCGGAAAAGGTGAAGCCGAAATTTGGATTGCCTTCAAGATGGGGAATCTGGTATTGGATGCCGATGCTTTGCTCAAGCAAACCATAGCTGCCGCGCAAAGAAGCCGATTGGTCGCGGCCAAAGAGTCCGTTGCGGGTGAGGTCGGCGAGGACGCGGGGACTGACGCCGGTCTTGCCGTTGGGGTTGCATTTGACGCCTCCGGCGGTAGCACCGGCGCAGTTGTTTTGGGGTTGGCCAGTCTGCGCCTCGAAGCCGATGCCGGGGGTCAGGGTCCAGCGCCGCGCCTCGACCGCCTGCAGCAAGATCGTCTTGCTGGGCGCGGCGCCATCGGGGTTTTCAACGGCCGCATTGACCTCGTTGAAAAGGGCGAAGTCGTAGAGATTGCGCTGGGTATCGGCGATCGCAGTTTGGTTGAGCGGATCGCCGGCGTGGATCGTGATGGCGCGCGCAACGGTTTGCGGACGGGTGAAAACGAGGCCGGTCAACAGGACGTCGCGGACAAAGATCTGCTCGCCCTCATCGACATGGAAGACGACGTCGACCTTGCCGGAATCGGAGGGATCCGGCTGCTGGGTGATGGTCACGGCCGCCTGGTCGAAACCGCGGTTGTAATAGGCAGAAAGGATAGCGTCGTGGTCTCCGGCCAGATTGCGCGGGGAGAGCATCTGGCCGGGAGTGGTGTCCATGAGCGCGGTAAGCGTGGCCGTAGCGATATGGCCGTTGCCTTCGATCGCGAGTGAACCCACGCGCAGCTGCGGGCCTTCCACGATGCGATAGGTCACTTCAAGCGGGGCGGACGGCGCGATGTCTCCTTCCGGGGCTTGGATGGGGAGTCTATCGGCCACGACCGTCTCCGGTGTGCTGATTTCAGGAGTGACTTTCACCTGCGAAAAGCCATTGTTCTGATAGACAGCCTGAAGCGCGCCGACGTCAGAGGATACCAGCGCCTGACTGTAGACGCCATGACGATCGAGAACGCCGGCGGCGTGAACGCTGAGCAGGTCCACGAGCGTGGCGGAGTCGAAGAAGTGATTGCCTGTGACCGAGACTTTTTCGACGCGGCGACGGGGGCCGAGCTGGACAGTAAAGAGGATTTCGACCCGATCTGCGCTTGGCGACTGGAATTGGTGATCGACCTTGGCATCGAAATAGCCGAGGCGCTGGAAATAGTCGCGTAGCCGGCGGTTGCCTTCGTTCAGCAGGTCCTCGTCGACGCTGCCTTCTTCAAAAATCGGGACGAGATGCTTGGCGCGGTCCGAGTCAATGGCTGCGCCATGCACTTCGACCTTGATGACGGGGCCGCGATTGGCGGTGAAGCGATAGTCGACCGATTTGGCGGCGTTGTTGTATTGCGCGGATTCAAGCTTGACGTCGGCTTCAAGCCGATCCTGGCGCTGATAGGCGCGGAGCACGCCATCGAGGGCGCGATTGGCGGTATCGTGGTCGACGTGAGCGCCGGCGCGCAAGCCGGCGTGGCGGCGGAACGACTCCAGGCTCATGCCGGAGTCTCCAACGACGGTAACCTTGCCGACACGCGCCCTGACTCCCGAGACCACGCGAAAGGCGACGTCGGCGAGCTGTTGATCAGGGTGAGGCGTTACAGTCTGCGTGATCGCGGCTTCGAAGAAGCCATTCTGCTGAAGGGTGGCGCGCATCTGATCGACAGCGCGAAGCATTTTTGCAGGAGTGAGCCGGGTTCCAGCCTGGAGCTGGCTGGCGCGCTGAAGCTCGGTGTTCATGGCTGCACCGACTGCCCCGTCAACGCCGATGGTGCCGATGAATGTGCGCGGGGTTCCGACGAAGACGAGTGCCACCCCGCCGGCCTCGGGCGAGCCCTGAACTTCAATGGCGTCATAAAGCCCTGTGGCGTAAAGCTGGCGGAGGCTTCTTTTGAGGTTGTCGCCGGTAAGAGGGGCCCCTTCAGCCTGCGCGAGGTGGCCGGGCAGCGGGGCAAGCCGATCGGCAGGAACGCCATCGAAGGAGATGTGCAACACAGTTAGTCCCTGAAACGCCGGAATCGGTTCCTGGCCCACTGCAGAAACGGCTGCGGTCGGAAGCGAAAATAGAATCGATGCCGCTGCAAGCGCCACCCGCCGCCGGAGACCGGATGGAGCGTCGCATCTTTCTGCCGGCTTTTCTTCGAAGACCATAACCTAAAAAGTGCGATCGAACCCAGCGCCTGTTATTAACTTTCGCATGCGCAGACCTCGGAGGCGAAAATCGCGCCCGACACCCCATCGACGAAGACCTGTAGATGGGCCTTTGGCTTGCGCCGCAACCCGCCGGTCTGAGGCGAACTTCTCAGTTCCCTTGTCGCTCGTCGCCATGGTGGAGCGGCTACCGTTCACTGCTCGCTTTGCGAGCCGGAAAGAATTGGCTCCGAGCGCCGCGGGCGTCAAAGTCAATCACAGGCTCCTGTCATTCGAATGCAAAGCCGGAGCGGTTCAACGCGCGCGCTCGAGTGGACGCAATATCGAGGGGCGTCGGCTTTCTTAGTGTTTTTATTCGAATCCAGCCAACCCTGGCTGCCTGACTTTATACTAACGAGTAATGAAGCTCGGGCAAAACCAGGGAAAGTGTGCTCAGTTCAGCTCTCATCCGGGCCGGCCCAGCATCGGCAGAACAACGGGACCCTATCTGTAGGAACCCGAGGTTAAAGTGCCAGTTGCGCCGGCAGCCGAGGACAAGACTCACGGAGTTCTTAAGCCGCGGCGCAAGAGATGGAAAGCCGGAACGAAGATCCCCAATTTCGACATTGGCCCTGGCGAGCTTTAGTTGTGGCCCGCAAGGATTCTTTCCGAGGACAACCACGAAGGAAGCGCATGCCCAATTCTTCTTCCCCCACGCAAGCGCCCAGCCGGATGCGGCAGAATTGCGGGCCGGAGCAGAAACCTGCGGCGCCGGGTTTTGAGGCGGAGATTTTAGCTCGCGCGCAGACGGGCGATCACCAGGCTTTTGCGCAACTCTATTCCGTGCATAAACGCCGCATCTACTCGCTGTGCCTGCGCATGGTAGGCAATGTCGCGGAGGCCGAAGACCTGACTCAGGAGGCGTTTCTTCAATTGCATCGCAAGATCGCGACCTTTCGCGGAGACTCGGCTTTTTCGACCTGGCTGCACCGTCTCGCCATCAATGTAGTGCTGATGCAATTGCGCAAGAAGGGTCTTTCGCTGATCTCCCTCGATGAAGCCATGGATCCGGCGCCCGAGGATGGCCCCAGCCGGAGCTTTGGAGCCCCCGACCTGAAGCTAAGCGGAGCGATCGACCGGCTGGCTCTGGAAAAGGCGGTTGGCGATCTGCCGGCAGGGTACCGGCTTATTTTTATCCTTCACGATGTGGAGGGTTTTGAACATAATGAAATTGCCTCGATGCTCGACTGCTCGATCGGCAACAGCAAATCGCAATTGCACAAGGCGCGGCTGAAGCTGCGCGATGCCCTGCGCAGCCAGAGCCGGGCCGAGGAGCAAGCATGACGGGTGATCCGGGCAACTTGAGCTGTGAGGAATTCCAGGCACAACTGGCCGAGCTGGTCGGCTCAGGGGAAGGCCCGGCAGCCCATCCTCATGTCCAGAGCTGCGAAAGATGCCGCGCCCTGTTGGTCGATCTGGAGACCATTGCCGAGGCTGCACGGCAGCTGTTTCCCAGCGTCGAGCCGCCAGACGAGGTCTGGGAGCAGATCGAGTCGGCCATCAAGCAGGAAGGAAAATGAAGGCGGCTTAGAGGCGCCCTGGGTGCGCCGCGGTCCTGGCCCGGAGACTGTCTGTTCGGCTCACTTTCCAGCTTGTTTCGCCGATAGACCCCACGAACGGCTGGGCACTCCCGGTCCCGGTTGAGGGCAATTGCTGGAAAGGCCAACGCCAAATCTATTGCGGTCTGGAAGCTTGGGTGCGGGTTTCGGGGAGCTGGCCCGGTGGGCCTTTGATATGAAGGTGATGCGCCTCAGTATGGAGGCAAGGCCCGGGAACCCGGACGCAGGCTGTCACGTACGAGAGAAGGTATCCGGGCAAAGCGATGCGCCGGAGGCAGAAGTTGCAACTTTTAGCGATTTGAGCTATCTAATGAAGGAAAGTTGACACGAGGACACTCAATGCCAAACCAGCCAGCAATAGTTCCCAATGATGCTTCACCCCGGAACGGGGCGGGAACCCGGAGGATTCCGGTGCTTCCGGTGCGGGACACGGTGCTGTTTCCGCACGCTGTTCTTCCGTTGACGGTGGGCCGTGAAAGCTCGATTCAACTGATCGAGTCACTGGGCGAGGAGCGGGCGATTGCGGTGGCGGCACAACTGGATCCGCGCCTGGACACTCCCAAGCCGGCCGACCTGCACACAGTGGGAACACTGGCGACCGTACACAAGGTTGTGCGCATGCCCAACCAGAGCCGATTTGTGTTTACCGAGGGCGTGAGCCGCGTACGGCTGGTAGAGTTCGTGCAGTCAGAGCCGTACATGGTGGCGGAGGTGGAGATTCTGGAGGAAGTGGCGCCAGCCAGTTCGCCGGAGTTTGAGGCCCTGGTGCGCAATGTGGTTGGGCAGTTTCAGCAAATCGTGACCGAGTCGCCGACGCTTTCAGACGAATTGAGGACGATTGCCGCAAACATCGACGAGCCGGCGCGGCTGGTAGATTTTGTGGCCTCTTCCCTGCCCTTTCTGACCACCGACGACAAGCAGCATCTGCTGGAGACACCAGGGATCGCAGATCGGCTGGAGCAGCTGAACAAGCTGCTGGCAAAGGAGATCGAGGTGCAGCAACTGCGCACCAAGATCCAGACCGAGGTGCAGGACCAGGTGCAGCAGTCGCAGCGCGACTACTATCTGCGCGAACAGCTCAAGGCCATTCAGAAGGAGCTGGGCGAACAAGATGAAGGCCAGCGCGACATCGAGGAATTGAAACAGAAGATTGAAGCCGCGGGCATGCCTGATGACGTAAAGAAAGAAGCGTTAAAGGAGCTGGGTCGGCTGCAGCGCATGTCGCCGATGGCGGCCGACTACGGGCTCACGCGGAATTACATCGAGTGGCTGGCCGTGCTGCCATGGGCTAAGAGCTCGGGGTCGAAGATCGACATCAGCCTGGCGAAACAGATTCTGGACGAGGACCATTACGAGCTCAGAAAGGTGAAGGACCGGATTCTGGATTATCTGAGCGTGCTGGAACTGAAGCCGGACATGAAGGGCCCTATTCTGTGCTTTGTGGGGCCGCCGGGAGTGGGCAAGACGAGCCTGGGGCGCTCGATTGCGCGGGCACTGGGGCGCAAGTTCCAGCGCATCTCGCTGGGCGGCATGCACGATGAAGCGGAGCTTCGCGGCCACCGAAGAACCTACATCGGCGCGCTGCCGGGGCAGATCATCCAGAGCATTCGCAGGGCGGAAACCAACGACCCGGTGATCATGCTGGATGAAGTAGACAAGCTGGGACGCGACTTCCGCGGCGATCCGGCATCGGCGCTGCTGGAGGTGCTTGACCCGGCGCAAAACAATACGTTCCGCGATAACTACCTCGACGTGCCGTTCGATTTGTCGAAGGTGCTGTTCATTTGCACGGCGAACATGCTGGACACGGTGCCCCTGCCGCTGCAGGACCGCATGGAGATTATTCCGTTGCAGGGCTATAGCGAGGAGGAGAAGGTCCACATCGCCAGGCAGTACTTGATTCCGCGCCAGATCAAGGAGAACGGAATCACGGCGGAGCAGATCGAGTTCCCCGAGGACGCTGTGCGCTACATCATTCGGCATTACACGCGCGAGGCCGGCGTGCGCAAGCTGGAGCAGACCATCGGGACGGTTTGCAGAAAGCAGGCGCGGCGCGTGGTGGAAGGCCACGCGGAGAAGCTGGTGGTCACCAGAGAGACGCTGAAGGAGTTCCTCGGCGGCATCCAGGTGCGCGTGGAGACCGAGGTTGCGGAGCGGGTGAAGCGGCCGGGAGTAGCCGTGGGGCTGGCGTGGACGCCGGCCGGAGGCGACATCCTGTTCATCGAAGCCAACAAGATGAAGGGCAAAGGCGGCTTTACGATGACGGGCCAGATTGGCGAGGTGATGCAGGAGTCGATGCAGGCTGCGCTGACCTGGGTGCGTTCGAACGCAGCGCGGCTGGGGCTGGCCGAGGACTTTACCAAGGAGATGGACCTGCACATTCACGTGCCGGCAGGCGCCATACCCAAGGATGGACCATCGGCTGGTGTGACCATGGCGACGGTGCTGGCATCGTTGCTGACGGATACTCCCGTACGGCCCCTGACGGCCATGACAGGTGAGATCACGCTGAGCGGGAATGTGCTGCCGGTGGGTGGGATCAAGGAGAAGTTCCTGGCGGCGCGCCGGGCCGGAGTGGATAACATCATTCTGCCGGCAGAGAACCGCCAGAACGTTGAAGAAGATCTGACGCCGGAGATGATTGAGGGTGTGAAGGTGCATTACGCCAGCGAGATCGAGGACGTGCTGGAAGTGGCTCTGCCGCTGCTGGCGGCGCGGCCGCAGATGAGGCCTTCCGCAAGGAGAACCGCGGCGGGCGCCACGAGCGCCGCGGGCGCAGCGGCGTAAGCGTTTCAGTTGATGTGCGAGCGGGCCGGCGAAAATGCCGGCCTTTTTTTGAGGGGCGCTCCGGCTGCAATTCGCGAGGCTCACGCCTGGCGCCAACCGGCAGTGAATTCTGCCGAGGCGTCTTTGCCACGGGCTCGATTCCTCTTGCGCACCCTGAGCGCATGTTCGGCGCAGTGCACTCAATCCCTGAATTCAGGCAGCCGCGTCTAAGCAGTAGAGCGTTATTCTTTTTCTAACCATGCATGTTCGTGTGACTGCCTTTGGAGTCTTGAAGGAGTGGCTGGGCGCCAACGCGGCCGATGTGGAGCTTCCGCAGGGTGCGACCGTGGGGGGGTTGCTGGACCATCTGCGCGCTGGGCTGCCGGAACGCGCGCCCAAAGAGGCGCTGCGGGGCATCGCGGTGGGCGTGAATGCCGAATATGCCCAGGCCGCGCACATTCTTCGTGACGGCGATGAAGTGGGGCTTTTGCCGCCAGTTTCAGGCGGGGCTGCGCGCCCCTCGAGCGTTCTCGAGGAGAGTAGCAGCGAGCCTGCGGTGATTGTCGCGCTGGTCGGGGAGCGAATTGACCAGCAATCAATTGTTGCGGCGGCGAAGAGCAGCGAAGACGGCGCGGTAGTCGTATTCGACGGGATTGTGCGCAACCATTCGCGCGGACGGCCGACGCTCCATCTGGACTACGAGGCCTATGAAGGGATGGCCTTGCGGCAGATGAGGGAATTGGGTATAAGAGCGCGCGAGCGATTCGGCGTGCGCCAGGTGACGATGGTTCACCGGCTGGGGCGGCTCGAGATTGGCGAGACGAGCGTGCTGATCGTAGTGGCATCGGCTCACCGCTCAGCAGCCTTTGAGGCGTGCCGCTGGCTGATCGACAGCGTGAAGCAGAGAGTGCCCATCTGGAAGAGAGAGACGTTTGCCAACGGGCAAGCCTGGGCGCCGGGAGAACCGTTTCCTGAAGATCTGGCGCTGGACGTTCGGGGAGGCGCCGGATGAGAGCCAGGTGTGGCGGCGTTTGCGGTGTGTGGGCGATGGCCGCTTTCTTCGCAATGGCTGCGCTGGGTGTATTGCCATTGGCGGCGCAGCAGACCACGTTTTACGTGAACGTGAAACTGGTAAGCATATTCGTCAATGTGACAGACAAAAATGGTGCCATCGTTGGCGAGCTGACCAAGGACGACTTTGCCGTGTTCGAGGACAACCGGCCACAGCAGATCTCGGTCTTCGAGCGGAAAACGGACGTGCCGCTGAATCTGACGCTGGCCATCGACACATCGGGGAGCGTGCGCAAGGATCTGGATCAAGAGGCAAACGCGGCGCGGCACTTTGCGCACGATATTCTTCGTCCGCAGGACCAGATGAGCGTGATGCAGTTTGCCACGGACGTCAGCGTGCTAACTCCGTTCACCAGGAACCTTTCGCAGATTGACCACGCCGTGAGTGAGCTGCGCGCGGACTGGGCGACTGCGCTCTATAACGCGATCTGCGAGGGCTCAGAGAGCCTGGGCCGGCAGGAAGGGCGTAAGGTGCTGGTGCTGGTTTCGGACGGCGACGATACGGCCAAGTCGTCAACCTATGCGGATGCGCTGGAGGCGGCTTTGCGGAACGAGGTGATGATCTATTCACTGATCGACGTTCCGATCGAAGCCAGCGCGGGTCGCGACACGGGCGGCGAACACGCGCTGATTACGCTGGCGGAGCAGACAGGCGGAAAACATTTCTATGTGGGCGAAGGCGGGCTGGACAAGGCATTCGCCAAGGTGAGCGACGACCTGCGGACGCAATACCTGATTGGGTATTATCCGCAACACCAGGTTCCCGGCGCAGAGTTTCACCGTGTGGTGGTGACGATTCCGCGGGCCGCGGCGGACGAGTTTAATGTGCGCAACAAGGCCGGCTATTACGCGGATACGCCAGCAAGAAACAACTGATGGCGGCGACAAGGATTCCACAAAATCTTTTTAGCTGAGCGGCTTTGCGAAGGCCTTCACGCGGGCGAGCGCCTTTGCATCTAAAATGGCAATATGACTTCTCCGTTGTCGTCGCGCCGCCGCTCCAAGACGCCGCCGCCGGGCGAAACCGGCCAGGAAGGGCTCTACCTGCGGTCACTGAGCGACCGCCAGGTGATTGTGAACATCAAATTGAGGGACGGCGAGACGGTGCGCGGTTGGATTGAGTACTTCGACGACTCCATGTTGCGGCTGACGCGCGAGGGCCAGCCCAATCTGTTTATCTATAAGAACCAGATCCGCACCATCAGCGAAGTGGGCCGGCGCAAGGCGCCGCGCTACGAGACCGGAGACGGGCATGGGCCGGACGGGCACGGAAACCACGAGGCAGGAATGTGACGGGCGCGGCCGAGCCGGTAATTGCGAAAAATCTCGTCTTTGTCCCCAAAGCTGCCGAGATTGCGCGCGAGGCGGGGGCGCTGCTGCGCGAGTACTACGCTGCGGGCGTGGAGACTGAATACAAAGGCGACGTGGACATTGTGACCGCGGCCGACCGCGCGGTGGAGAAGCTGATTCGTGCGCGTCTCGGGGAAGTGTTTCCAGAGCACGGTGTCTACGGCGAAGAAGGGACGCGCGAGCGGATGGAAGGCGAGTTCCGCTGGTACGTGGATCCGCTGGATGGGACGACGAATTTCGCGCACGGATTTCCGCAGTTCTCAGTGTCGATGGGTCTGGAGCACCGGGCTGCGGGCGTGAAGGCCGGCGAAGATGGAACGCTGGTGGCAGCGGTCATCTACGATCCGCTGCGGGATGAGCTGTTCACGGCCGAACGCGGGCGGGGCGCGCAGCTAAATGGGAAGACGGCGAAGGTTTCGCGCACGCGCGAGCTGGCCGAGGCACTGCTTGGGACCGGCTTTCCCAGCCATAAGCGGCATGTGAGCCCGAACATCCACTTTTACCAGGAGTTCACGTTGCGCTCACACGGAGTGCGGCGGGCAGGCTCGGCGGCGCTCGATCTGGCCTACGTGGCGTGCGGACGGCTGGATGGGTTTTGGGAGTTCAATCTGAATCCCTGGGACACGGCCGCCGGAATTCTGCTGGTGGAGGAAGCTGGCGGACGAGTGACGGACTTTGAAGGCGGCAGGTTCCGCCTGAAGAGCGAGGAGATTCTGGCATCGAACGGATTGATTCACGAGGAGCTGATCGGGTTCTTCGACGACATGTTCGCGGGACGGAACCTGGCGCCAATTCCGACGCCGGAAGAGTTTGCAAGAAACAGGAAACGAGGGACCCAGGGAACGAGGGACTGAGGGTGATGCCCTCACGACGTCGGCCTCAGATTTCGGACGGTGCAGGTATTTTTAGTTCCTGATTCCCTTGTTCCCTGGTTCCTGTTCTTCCCTTCCCGCATGGCAAAACGCGGGCAAATAAGGTGGAAGTCAGGGCGCGGGGCCGTATGCTACTATCAGCGTCGTAACGATCAGAGCGGATCGCGAGCGCGAGGCCGCGGGAATCCCCGGAGAGAGCAGAGATGGCATACGTGATTGCAGAACCTTGTATCGGCACAAAGGACACCGCCTGTGTGGACGCCTGTCCGGTCGATTGCATCCACCCCAAGAAGGATGAAGCCGGTTATGCCGAGTCGGAGCAGTTGTTCATCGACCCCGTCGAATGTATCGACTGCGGCGCATGCGTGCCGGTGTGCCCGGTATCGGCCATCTTTGCGCAGGACGACCTGCCGGAGAAGTGGGCTCACTTTGCAGAGAAGAACGCCGCGCATTTTGGCCGGTAAACGGCTGCTCCCGCACAACGAAGTTTCCTATTGACGCGCGTCCTGCTTCGGCGGAGGCGCGTTTGTGTTTTATGGGTGAATGCGTCCGAGCGAAGTCGTGACGAGGGCCCGCCATTCTTTCCGGGCTCAAAAGCCGAGAGTCTGCGATCGTGGAGCCCAGGAGCCTGAAGACCCCTGCTCCTTGCGGTGCGATGATGAAAATGCATGGGCGTGCTCACTTCAGAGGCGGTGGTTTTGCGCACGTGGCCGGTCAATGAGGCCGATCTCGTGGTGAGCTTTTTTGCGCGCGACTACGGCCGTCTGAAGGGCATAGCCAAGGCGGCGCTCAAGAGCCGCAAGCGATTCGGCGGGGCGCTGGAGCCGATGACGGTGGCGCAGGCGTGGTTTGCCGAGAGGCCGAGGCAGGAGTTGGTGCGGCTGGATCAACTGGAGATCGCGCGGTCGCCTTTGTCGGCGCCGGTGGACCAAACACGCATGGCAGTGCTGAGTTTTTATGCGGAATTGATCGACGAGGCGCTGCCCGAGCGCGATCCGCAGGAGACGGTGTACAGGTTGCTGGGGAGCGTACTCGAAGAGACACATGCGATAGAGAAATCTCCCGCGCCTCAAAATCGAGACGCAGGGCACCCCGAACGCGGGCCTTGGATGGCGTTAACGTATTTTTCGCTCTGGATGACGCGGCTGATGGGATTGCTGCCTGACATCGGGCGCTGCATTGTTTGCGGAGATGCGCTGACAGCGGGTGAAGTGTGGTTCAATGCGCACGCGGACGGATTGTTTTGCGCTCTGCACGCGAATCGGAGCGGGAGCGGGCTAAGCGCCGACAGCTGGCAACTGGCGCGACGCATGTTGCGGACGCCAGCGGCAAGTTTCGCGGGCGAAGCCTGGCCGAGGAAGCGCGCGCACGATCTAAGGCGGTTCACGCTTCAAACCCTCGAGCGGCATTTGGAGAAGAAGCTGAAAACCGCCGAGGCGATCGCGAGGCTCGGGGGATGAAGCATTCCTTAGCTCGCAGCCGTTTTCTGGGTACGAAAGGCATAGGCGGAGGCTGACGCATAAGCCCTTGAATCTTAAGGGCGGCTGGTAGAATCTCTTTTTAGTCCCAATAAGAGAGAGCTGCCTGTGATCGTTGCCCACCCTGATCCGCGTGTGACGCCAACCTCGCTCACCTTTCAGGAATTGCTATTCCGCCTGCAAGCGTTCTGGGCGGAGCGCGGATGCGTGATCGAGCAGCCTTATGACGTGGAGGTGGGCGCGGGGACAATGTGCCCCGAGACGTTTCTGCGCGTGCTGGGGCCGAAGCCTTACAAGGTGGGATACGCACAACCTTCGCGGCGGCCTGCCGACGGGCGCTACGGCGAGAATCCCAACCGCCTCTACAAGCACACGCAGTTCCAGCTGGTTCTGAAGCCGCCGCCGGCCAATGTGCAGGAGCTTTACCTCGAATCGCTGGAGGCGATGGGGATCGACCTGAAACACCACGACCTGAAGTTTGAGGAGGACAACTGGGAGTGGCCGGCGGGCGGAGCATGGGGCGTGGGCTGGCAGGTGATGCTCGACGGACTTGAGATCACGCAGTTCACCTACTTCCAGCAGTGTGGCGGGCTCGACCTCGATCCCATCTGCGCCGAGCTCACCTACGGCATGGAGCGCATCGCTGCGTTTCTGCAGGATGTCGACTCGATCTACGACATTGTGTGGGCGCGCGATCCCGCAACCGGAGCGGAAGTCACCTACGGCGACGTGCGGCTGGCCGAGGAGTTGCAGTTCTCGGTGTACAACTTCGAGATGGCAGACGTGGCGCGGTTGTGGGAACACTTCAATTCTTACGAGGCCGAAGCGCACGCACTGCTCGAGAAGGCGGATGCCTTGCTGACCGGCGAAGAGGCGAGCATAAAGGACAAGAAGAGATTTCCGCTGCTGCCGACGTACGAGCTGGCGCTAAAGTGCTCGAACCTGTTCAATCTGCTGGACGCGCGCGGGGCGATCAGCGTCACTGAGCGCGTGGGCGTGATTGGAAGGATTCGCGCACTGGCGGTGGGCGTGGCCAAGGCGTGGGCAGAGCAGCAGGGAGCGGGCCAGCAAGTCAGCAAGTCGGCAAGTTAACGAGAAGAAGACCAGGCATGGCGGATTTCTTACTGGAAATCGGGCTCGAAGAGGTTCCGGCGCGGATGATTGCGGGGGCCGAGGCCGAGCTGGGCAAGCGCGTGGGCGAATTGCTGAAGCGCGAGCAGCTGACTGGCGGAGATGCGAAGGTCACGACCTTCTCGACGCCGCGGCGGCTGGCGGTGCTGGTGGAAGGTGTGCGCGCCAAACAAGCTGACAACGAAAAAGTGGTGATGGGCCCCTCGTGGAAGATCGCCTTCAAAGACGGCACCGCGACGGCGGCGGGAGAAGCATTTGCAAAGAAGGCGGGCATTGACGTTGGAGAACTGAAAAAGATCGAGACGCCCAAGGGCGAGTACGTAGGCGCGACGGTAAAGCTCACAGGGCGGACGGCGGCGGAAATCCTGGCTGCGGAGCTGGCGAAGGAAGTTCTGGCGATCTATTGGGCCAAGAACATGTACTGGCGAGCGGGCAAACCGGAACGGTTCGTGCGGCCGATTCGCTGGGTTGTGGCAATGATCGACGCTGAAGTGGTCCCAATGGAGATTGCAGGGATTGCGGCGGGCAAGGCGAGCCGCGGGCATCGGGTTCTATTCGGCGAAGCCCCGGTTCGCATCGAGGGGGCGTGCCAGTATAGAGAGGCGTTGCGCGCAGCTTACGTGATTGCGGATGTAGCTGAACGCCGTCAGACGATCCGCAAGGCGCTGGATGCAGCAACGCGAAAGGTTGAGGGCGCACGGTGGCGCGAGGACGAAGCGCTGGTGGAGACGGTGACGCATCTGACCGAGTGGCCGACAGTAATCCTGGGCGACTTTGAAAGCGAGTACCTCGACCTGCCTGAAGAGGTTCTGGTGACGGTGATGCGCGACCACCAGAAGTACTTCGCGGTGGAAAATGCCGGCGCCAAACTGGCGCCACATTTTCTCGCGGTTCTGAATACGCAGGCCAACGATGAAGGCGCGGCGATCATCCGTCATGGAAATGCGCGCGTCTTGCGGGCACGGTTCAAGGATGCGCGATTCTTCTGGGAGGTGGACCAGAAGACGCCGCTCGCCCAGCGCATGGAGAGCCTGAAGAATGTGACCTTTCAGAAGGAGTTGGGCAGCTACTACTGGAAGACCGAGCAGAACCTGGCCGTTGCGAACGCGCTGGCCAGCGTTGTGAAAAACGCCGATGCGCCGTTCGACGAAGCGTCGCTGTTCAAGGCGGTCGAGTTGGCCAAGACCGATTTGACCACGGAGCTGGTGAAAGAGTTCACCGAGCTGCAGGGAATCGTCGGCGGGCTTTACGCGCGGGCGCAGGGATTGGATGAGCGGATTGCGCTGGCGATCTACGATCAGTACACGCCAGCTTCAATCGACGATCCCATTCCAGTTTCGGCGGAAGGTCAACTTCTGGGAATCGCAGATCGTGTGCAGACGATTGTGGCCATGTTCGGGATTGGCAACGCGCCGACCGGCTCCAAGGACCCATTTGGCCTGCGGCGCGCTGCAAACGGGATCGTGAAGATTCTCGCGGAGTCGAGTTTGCGGCTCACACTGAGCGATGTGGTCAACGCGAGCGGCGTGGACGACTTGGGCAGGGCCCAGGTAAGTGAATTCTTCAACGAGCGCCTGCAATTCTATTTGAAAGACGTGCGCGGGTTTGCATACGACGTGGTGAACGCGGTGCTGGCGACGGGCGCAGATGATGTGCGCGACGCTCTTGCGCGGGCCAGTGCGCTGACTTCGATACGCGGTTCAGGGGATTTTGCCGCTGTTTCGGCAGCCTGCAAGCGCATCAAAAACATTCTGCGGCAGGCCGAGGAAAAGGGCTTTCGTTACGACGATCGCAAGATCGGCAAATTGGCGCTCGAAGGCATCGACCTGTGGGACCGGTCGAAGGAGCTGGCGCCACAGGTTGCAAAGCTTCGCGAGCAGAAGAATTACGGCGAGGCTCTGGCGCTGATCGCCACGCTGCGGCCGACCATCGACCAGTTCTTCGACAAGGTGATGGTGCTCGATGAGGACGAGGCGGTTCGCAGCGCGAACCTTGGCCTGATTGCCGAAGTGTTGCGCAACTTTTCGACCATTGCCGATTTCAGCGAGATCGTGACGGGGTAGAAGCCCCCGGCGGTCAGCTCTGAATGCTCAGCCGGTTCGTGCGAACTCGAGCGGAATTGCGCGGACCCGATTGGGGCAAATTTCACCGGCCGTCAAGAAATGCGCGCACAGCCTTGCCTGCTGTTTCCGATTCGTAGGCGAACGAGATGTGCCCGTAATCGGAGTCGAGGACGAAGACGCGGGCGCCGATGGCTTTGGCGAAGCCCTCTGCCGGAAGAGGATTGACCATGTGGTCCTGCGAGGCCACCACAACAAGCACGCGAGCCTTCACGCCCTTCTCGGCGTCCTCCATGGATCCGCCCCGGGTGACGTCGTGATGGATCATGGCTTCCAGTTGGGAGAGCCAGTCATTGGCGTCAAAGGGAAGAATGCCCTTGGAATAATACGCGGAATAATCGGCGGCAAACTTCTCGGGTGGGTGCTCGCGCGCAAAGTTTGCCGGAGTGGTTAGGTTCATCTGGTGCACTGCTTCAACCGCTCCCAGGGCCGGAGCCTGAGTGTAGTGGCCGTTTTTCCAGGCAGGATCCGAGCGAAGCGCATCTTCCTCCGTACGCCAAAGCAGCAAATCATAACCGGTGAGGCGCGGCGAACCGACGATCGGAATTGCTTCATCCATGAAGTCGGGGTAGTCGACCATCCATTCGAATGTCTGCATGCCGCCCATGGAGATACCTATGACCGCGTGGAGACGCTTGAGGCCAAGCGACTCGGTAGCGAGGCGGTATTCGGCGCTGACCATGTCGCGAATGGTGAAGGCGGGAAAGAGCGGGCCGGGCTGCGCTGCGGAGTTCGAGGGGGATGAGGAGACGCCGTCGCCGAATGCATCGACAGCGATGACGAAGTACTTGGCTGGATCGATCAACTCGTCCGCGGCGACAAAGCCGGCCAGGCTTTGGCTGGTGCCCGAGAAATATGAGGGGAAGAGCACGGCGTTGGAGCGGTCGGCGTTGAGCTTGCCCCAGGTGCGGTAGCCGAGGCGGCAGTCGGCGATCTGCAGGCCATTGACGAGCTTGCACACACCAAGGTCGGCAAACTGTTGCTGGCCGTCGTTCGCGGCGGACGGGGCTTGCGCGGCGGCCAGGGCGGCGCCGGCGATCAGGGCGGAAACAATAAATTCAAGCGCGGTTTTCTGCATGGCAGAAAGTCTACAACGCCAGCGGCGCCGAAGCTGCTGCATATCGGGTGCGAGCGTCTGCACGTCTAAAATCAATACTGATGGCGGATACCCTTTATTTGAGCCTGTGGTACCCGAACCTGCGCCTGGAGACGCTCCCCGACAAGCTGATTGCCGTGCTGGGTGCTTTTGCCGCACACGGGGGCGAGGCGAAGGTCTACTCGGCGACAGTGTGGCCGGTGAGCTGGAACGAAGCGCCGGTCTTCGAGCGAATTTACGGGCGGATGGCAGGCGGGCCCGGGCAAGCGCCAGGCGCAGAACCGCGGCTGGCCGTAGAAGAGGCGACCGAGCTGCTGCACGAGGACTACGCATACGAGTTTCAGATTGGGTGGAGCTTGTGGGCGCTGGAGACGGAAGAAGCTGGTTTATCGGCTCGCCCCGCTGAAGCGGGAGTCGCTCGGGATGACAATCAACAGCCACACGGCCAGGACGGCGGTCCATTGGCGCGCTGGGCTCGGGGACCGAGGTTGGTGCGGGTTACCGGGTACGGGGCGCTGTTCGACGAGGGGGCGTATGAGCAGGATGGCCATATCCGCATCGACTTTGGCAGCGATGCGCCGTTCCTCGAAGAGGACGCGGACCTGGACCTGGTTGGCGCGCGGCACGTTGAAGAGAATGTCCGCCAACTGGTGAGTCTGACCGCAGGAGTGGAGAAGGCCTCGGGCGCGACGGCGCGCCTGCTGTGGAGCGAGCTGGGCGAGAGTTTGGCAAAACGGCTCGCAGCACGGCTGGGAATGGAGAACTAGTGTGGTCAGCCTGAAGTTCGCTAAAAGGCACCCGCAGATGCTTCGACTCCGCCCGGTACGGCGGATCTCGCTCAGGATGACAACGTCCAGTTGCACCACGCGATAGGAACGGAGTGCGAACGCAGTGCGGTTGACGATCGAGCGAATCCGGACGCTGGTGCTGGTGGCGGGCGTGCTGCTCGCGGCCGCGCTGGGAGTGTTCCTGTTGAGGGCTAAGTGGAAGAACATGCTGAACCGGCACGATCTGCCAGAGAAGCTGGCCAAAGGCATCGTAGAGGAGGCGAATGGGTATACCTACGTTCATGCGTTTGGAGCGCACTCCCAGTACAGGATTCACGCGTCGCGCGAAGTGGAGCTGAAAAACGACTTCATCGAGCTGCATGACGTCGAGATCGATCTTTACGGCACCGATGGAACCGAGATCGACCGAATATCGGGTGATTCGTTTGAGTACAACCAGAGTACCGGATTGGCAACAGCAAATGGACCGGTGGAGATGCTGCTTACGAGACCGACAGCGAGCACCGCTTCGGCCATGGAGACAGCGGACAAGACGCTGCCCAGGATCGCGGAGAGCCATGTGATTGACAAAGTCGGCGCTGCGGCCGGCCCGGTGCAGCAGATCGACGTCAAGACGAGTGGAGTGACCTTCGACCGCAAATCGGGGCTGGTCACGACGTCCGAGCGGGTGGATTTTTCGACGGCAGAGGGAAGCGGCAGCGCGATGGGCGCAAGCTACGACTCGCAAAATGGCCATCTGACGCTGGAGCAGGCCGTGGAGATGACCACGCAACGGAGCGGCAATGAGGTGCGGATTCGCGCGCAACATGCGGAGCTCGACCGCGGCGCGCAAACCTGCATGCTCATGAAGGCGGAAGCGGAGTATCACGGTGGACAGGCTGACGCCGCTGAAGCGAGAATCCTGTTCCGCACCGATGGGTCGGCGGAACGGCTTGACGCGAAGGGCGGTTTCACAGTCGCGACCGCGTTCGGCGGGCACGTGGCTGCTCCGGCGGCGTGGATGGATTTTGACAAGCACAGCGAGCCGCTGCATGGGCGCATGGAAGGTGGCGTGACGATGGACTCGGCAAAAGAGGGACGCACGATTCATGGCACGTCGCCGGCGGCAGATCTGGTGTTCGGGGCGAAGGGAGTGTTGAAGACCGCGCATCTGGAGCGGGGCGTGGAGATGAGGAGCGAAGAGACCGACGGGGAGACCGCGGGGCAGGCTTCGCAGCGCGTGAGCAGAACGTGGCGCTCGTCGGTGGTGGACATCGGCTTTCGGATGGCGCCCGGCGCGGCCGGAGGACAGACACAAAAGGGACAGTTGGAAGTGGAGACGATGCGGGGCTCGGGCGGAGTGACGATCACCAGCGAAAGCCGGCGTGGCGACGCGACGGCAATGCCATCGATCATGACCGCTGATTTGGTGACAGGAACGTTTGGAGCGGGCTCAGAGCTGCGCACGGTGAACGGTGTGGGCCATGCGGAGATCGACCAGACGACGGCAACAGGCGCACGGCAGACTGCGACGGGCGACCGGCTGGTGGCGGAGTTTGATGAAGGCAGAGACCAGGGAGCAGGAACCAGGGACCAGAAGGACGGGGACCGAAGGACCGAGGGACCGCGGGACCAGGAAACTGGAGTTTCGGTCCGCGCGGTTCAAGGCAACGTGGCCAGCGTGCGGACGGCGGAGCTCGATGGGAATGTGGTGCTGGTTCAGCAGCCGGGAACCAGGCCTGGAACACAAGCACAGGCGTCGCTGCGCGCGACGGCTGGCAAAGCGGTTTATGAGGGCAGGGGTGAGTGGCTGCATCTGACGATGGGTCCACGCGTGGAGAACGGAGGCATGGAGCTGACCGCGGACAGGGTGGATGTGTCGCAGCAGTCTGGAGATGCTTTCGCGCGTGGCAATGTGAAGGCGACGTGGATGGGTGCGGGCAACCAGGGCGGGGCGGCAGGCAGCGAAGGGGGCCAGGGCACAATCGCGCTGGGCGGCAAGGGTCCGGCGCATGTGGTTGCGGCCAATGCGCAATTGAGCCAGTCAACGGGCGAGGCGACATTTCGCGGACACGCGCGTCTGTGGCAGGAAACGAATTTCGTGGACGGGCCGGAGATCGTGCTGAACCAGCACCTTGAGACGCTAAGGGCGCAATCGAGCGATGCGGCAGAGCCGGTGCGAGTGGTGGTCGAGAGCGCGACGGGCGCGGAAGCGAGCACTACTCAACATGCAGCAGGCGTCAATGCGGGAGGGCAGCCGGCAGTGATCCGCGTGCGCGGCGGTGAGCTCGAATATTCCGATGCGGCGCGCAGGGCGGTGATGCACGGAGGCGTGCTGGGCGCTGTAATTGCGGAGACCGCAACGGCGACGTCTTCATCCGATTTGGTGGAGCTTTTGCTGATGCCGGCGGGGAGCCATGACGCCAGCAGCGGCGGGCAGGCGCAAGTCGACAAGATGAAGGCAACCGGTCACGTAGTGCTGACGATGCAGGGCCGGCGCGGGACGGGAGACGAGCTGGTCTACTCCGGGGCGACTGGTGAATATGAGCTGACCGGCAGTGCCGGCGCGCCGCCGAAGCTAAGCGACCCGGAGCGCGGAACGGTGACGGGCGAGGCTTTGATTTTCAATAGCCGCGATGATAGGGTCAGTATCGAAGGCGGAGGCCGCGAAACAGAAACGCAGACAACGGCTCCGGAAGCGCACGGAAAATAGGGCGCAAATGATGCGCAAAGCCAGGGTTTATGCAGCATCTTTCGAAGCCTGCAGGGTCTCCGCTCCCCCATCGTCGTGCCGGCATGAAGGCTCGGGGGATATAGCAGACTGTTACTCTGGATTTGCGGCACCCCAGCGAGACGCATGCAAACACTGATTGCCGAGGGAATCGGTAAGAGCTACAAACGGAGGCAGGTTGTACGGGACGTAAACCTGAGAATCTCCAGCGGCGAAGTAGTGGGTTTGCTGGGACCAAACGGCGCCGGCAAAACAACCAGTTTTTACATAATCGTAGGGCTGGTGCAGCCCGAGAGCGGGCGCGTGCTGGTGGATGATACCGACATCACGCGGGTGCCCATGTACCTGCGGGCGCGGAACTTCGGGATCAGCTATCTTCCCCAGGAGCCGTCGGTTTTTCGCAAGCTGACGGCGGAAGAAAATATCCTGGCGGTGCTGGAAGCGCAGCCGCTGGGAAATCGGGAACGGCGGGCGCGCGCCGAGAAGCTGATCAACCAGCTGAACCTCGGCCATATCCGCAGCACGCGGGGGTATGCACTTTCGGGCGGCGAGCGGCGGCGAGTGGAGATTGCACGGGCGCTGTGCATCCAGCCGAGCTTTATTCTGCTCGACGAACCGTTCAGTGGAATCGATCCCATTGCGGTGCTGGAGCTGCAGAAGATCATCTTCGACCTGAAAGCAAGCGGGATCGGCGTCCTGGTGACGGACCACAACGTGCGCGAGACACTGAGCGTGACCGACCGGGCGTACATTATTACCGAGGGCCGGATTTTCCGCACCGGAACGCCGCGCGAGCTGGGCAACGATGTGGAGGTTCGGCGGATCTACCTGGGCGAGGGATTCTCCTTAAACTAAGCCGCTGGACGCTCGACCTAAATGAGGCATATTCTGATGGTTTGCGGGGCGCAGGAGGGCGCGCCCGCGTCAATATTTTCGCAGGGATTGCAAATCGGAACGGACACCGATTCAGGACAATGACGCGAATTGGTGATTCGATTTGGAGCCGTTTCTGGATTAACCTTTATCACGCGCGATTAAACTCGCTTTGAGCCAAAACGGGAAGAAACGCACAAATGGCACTACTGCAACCAAGACTGAATTTGAAGGTGGCCCAACGTCAGGTGCTGACGCCGGGCCTGATGCAGATGGTGAGCGTTCTTGCGTTGAACAAGCTGGAGCTCAAGGAGATGATCGATGCGGAGATGGTGGAAAATCCCGTCCTCGAAGAAATTGACGAAACCGTTCCGATGCTCGATGAGGTTCGAGACCGCGAGGAGCGGCTGGAGCGGCCGGCAGAGGAAGCAGCCGCGCCACCCAAGGACATTTTCGACGAAATCGATTTTGGCTCGTACTTCCAGGAGTACCTCGATCCTGGCTACCGCACCCAGCCGGAGTACGAAGATAACGAAAAGCCCTCGTTTGAGAACTTTCTCTCCCAGCCGACAACTTTGTCCGATCATCTGGCGTGGCAGCTGGGAGCTTTGAGCCTGGACCGAAAGCTGCTTGAGGCAGCGGAGTTTGTGGTTGGCAACCTGGATGAGGATGGTTATCTGGCGGCGAGCGAAGATGAGCTCGCCGCAGCTTTTTGCGGGGTCGCGGCCGACGTGGCGGCGAGCAACGGCCACGTGGTGGAGCTGGCCGCGGCACTGGATCTGACCCGGCGCGCGGTCGACCTGGTGCAGCATCTGGATCCGGCGGGAGTGGGGGCGCGGGACCTGCGGCAGTGCCTGGCGCTGCAAATTACGGCACAGCGGCAAGAGTTCAGCCATTTGTACGGAAACGGGTCGGTGGGGGCGGGCGAGGATCCGGCCGTCGATCCCCACGGGAGCCTCCGCGCCGAGGCCGAGGCCAGGATCGATGAGCGCAGGCGGGCGATGGAGGTGGCGGAGCTGATTGTCGAGCGCCACCTGCCTCTGTTGCAGAAGCGCGACGTAAAGGACCTGGCGCGGGCGGCCCAAGTTACGGCGGAAGAGGCGCACGCAGCGGTGGAATTCATCCGCACGCTCGATCCGCGGCCGGGACGAATGTATAACCGGGACCAAGCACGGCTGATCGAGCCCGATGTCTATATTGTGAAGCGCGGCGGCGAGTGGATCGTGAGCATGAACGAAGAGGACCTGCCCAGCCTGCGCCTGAGCCAGCGCTACCGGCGCATGCTGATCTCGGCCGACACCGACAAGGAAGTGAAGGAGTACGTCAAGGAGCGATTCCGCTCGGCGCTGCAACTGATGCGGAATATTGCGCAGAGGAAGAGCACGATTCTCAGGACCTGCGAAGTAATTGTCCGGCGGCAGCAAGAGTTTTTCGACAGGGGCGTTGAAGGGCTGCGCCCAATGATGATCAAGGAAGTGGCCGAGGAGATCGGAGTCCATCCTTCGACGGTGAGCCGCGCCGTGGCGAACAAATACGCGCACACACCGCAAGGCGTGCTGGAGCTGCGTTTTTTCTTTTCAGAGGGCGCAAACGGACCGGAGGGCGCGGATACGCCGCTGCTGGTCTTGAAGCGCAAGGTGCGCAAGCTCATCGAGGACGAGGACGCGCGGCATCCGCTGACCGACGACCAGCTTGCGGCGATGCTGCAGTCGCAAGGGATTCAGTTGACGCGGCGCACTGTGGCGAAATATCGCGAGGACATGAACATTCCGTCGACGCACCAGAGGCGGAAGAGGGACTAAAAGCAGCTTTCAGCCATCAGCTCGTTGGCTCCGATTTCGGACGCAGAAATCTGCGCGCCGGCTGCTCGATGAATTTGAACGTGAGCAGCGAAGCGGCGATGGCCGCTCCCACTGAAAGCACGACCCGAACTGGCAAGGGCGCGTGGGTTACCGCCGCGAAGACACTGGATACAACGAAAGAATGCAGCAGGTAGAGGCTGTAGCTGGCTTCGCCGAGATACACGAGCGGGGGAAGGGCCAGCAATCGCGTCCATCGCGGTTCTAACGCGACTCCATAAATGATGGCGGCGAATGCGGGCGAGAGCAGGCCCGTGGAAATGACGGGATTGGGAATCCTGTCCGCGAAAATGGTGACCAGGACGATTCCCAAAACGCCACTTAGAATGCATTGGGCGCCAAACCTGCGGCTTCGCTGGCCGGAGAGAAACAGACGGCAGGTCAGCATGCCGACAACGAACTCGGGCAGGCGAACGAGCGGATTGAAGCTAAGAATGTTCTTCCAAAACAGGTTGGTCTCTGTCGAATCGATGTTGGCGGCTCCATCGGGATGGAGGGCTATGTAAGCCGCAGATATCGCGAGGCTGACGAGCCAGGTTCCGGCAATCAGGAACAGTAGGCGGCGGCGCGAAAAAGGTTGTGTGCGGCCCGGCAGAAACGGAAACAGCGCATAGAAGAAGGCTTCAACGGAGAGACTCCAGCAGACGGGGTTCCAGGTCAAGGCGCCCTGCGGAACCCAGGATTGAAGGAGCGTGAGAGCGAGGATTGACGCGAGGAACAGGTGCTGCATGCTCCAGGCGAAGAAGGGGAGATTCAAGCGCCTCGCTGTCAGGAAGAAGAAGGGAGCGGTGACGGCGAGAGAAAAAAGATATGCAGGATAGATTCGCGCAAAACGCGCCTGCCAAAATCGCCGCGGATCGAGGTGGCCAGCCGCATAGGTGTAAACGAGGATGAAACCGGAAAGGACGAAGAAGAAATTGACTCCGACGTAGCCGATGGAGGCAAAATTCTGGTACCACCGGGGCCCGCCAGTGACAATTCCCTCGACCTGGAGGTGGAAGAGAATGACATGAAACGCGGCGAAGAAGCGCAGGGTTGTGAGCCCTTCGAGGCGGAGGCGGGCGGCAGGTTGGCTTGGCGCGATGGGTTCCGGTTGATCTGCGGTTTTTGACGCGAAGGACAAAACCGGATTGGACCCCTGAGCCGCCATCGACGCCTCTTCCAGGACGCATTATCGCTTGCCTCTCCGAAAACTGACAATCAACAGAACCCGAATGCACGATGGACTTTGAGGGCGGGAAACCGGTCCGAGGCGCGACATTCAATCGAAAACTAAAGCGTGACGCTGTTGTTCATCAGCGTGATCTCCGGAACGTCCCCGCCGCACTCGACAGTGACGGTTGCGCCTTTCAGCGCCGCGCCGGAGGGAATGGACAGCGTCACTTCGGTGGTTTTCGGCGTGAGGTCGAGGGGGGCTTTGAGTGCGGGAACGTCTGCTGACGCGATGGTCTTGCCGGCTTTGTCGCGGAGAACGACTTTCGAGGCCGGTGCGTCGACCGAACCGACGCTGTGCACGGTGACAGTCATGCGCGCACCGTCGATTTTTATGTCTTCGGGATCGATGCCGAGATCGGGACGCGACCAGTAAGGCGTTCCCTTGGTTTTGAGCGTGAGATCGATGACCGTGGTGGTGCGCGGCGCGAAGGTGAGGTCGATGGATTTGCTGCGCTCGAATGCAACTGTCTGTGTGGCGAGATTCTGGACCGGCGCATCAGCGGCGGGAGGCGCGTTTCCGATGCCGGCTTGCGTTCCTTGCGTCATGGTCCACTCGCCGGGATCGACTTCCCAGCCGGTCATGTGCGCGGTCACGGAAACGCGATCGAGATTGTAGGCGATGATCTTGACGTGATCGGGCGTGGCGACGGGAACGAGGATGGCGACACTCTGGTCGTCGGCCGGCGCGTCGAAACGCCAGCTGACGGCATTGCCGGGGTAGCAGTAGTTGCGCATGAGCGCGACGCCGCCGAGGCGCGAGCGCTGCAGTTCGCCATTGTTGAAGTAAATGCGATCGATCCAGAGGCTGCCTTCAGTGTTGATGAATTCACGTTCTTTGGCGGTTTGAATCTGCGCGGCGTAGACCTTTTCGAGGTACGAGGTGTCGCCGGTGGCTTGCCAGGCAAGCTGCCAGAGTGTTTCGCTGGGCTGTGCGATGCCGGAGGGCCCGCTTACTTTGGCGGCCGCGGCAATGAGCGGATTGGCCTGCGATTTGCGGAGGTCGAGCATGTCGAGCGTGTCGGCGTTGACCTGCTGCATCGATTCCATGGGCGAGTCGATGAAAGGCTGGACGTATTTCGGATCGCCGGTCCAGCGATAGGCGGCCCAGAGAATAAACCATGCGCGCATGCCGGTGGGCTTGTCTTCGTCGGATTTGAAGTTGACTTCAAGATGCAGCACCGGCTTGCCATCGGGGCCGGGCCTGTAGTGAGCGAGTATGCCGTCGGCGAGCTCGAGCATCATTTTGCGCGTCTCAGGCATACCGTTGAAGAGCACGAGCGAGAGCGCGGGCTGAAAGTCCATGTAAGAGTTTTCCTTCGACCAGCCCCAGACGCCGCCGGTGGCCATTTTGGCGCCGTTGAAGTAGTTGGAGCGCACGTGGCGATGGCCGGCATCGTTGATGCCGGTGAGCCACTCGAGACGTTTGGCGGTGACCATAGCGCGCTCGATTTGTTTCGGACTGCCAAAGTCGAGGAGCATGTTTTCGCCGAGAACGTTGAGGCCGTCTTCATAGCTGTGCAGCTCGTCGGTCTGGATGGTGGCGAGGCCATTGGTAAACATGTGCTGCGCGTACATGGCGTCAAGCTCGCGCTGAAGCGAGGCTTTGAGCTTGTCGGGCGTGGAGCCCATCATGGCGAGGCCCGGCCACCACTCGCTGAAGTCGGAGTCATCGGAGAGGCCGCCGCCGAATTCGCCGTTAGAGATCTGGCGATTGTCGATGTACCAGTTGATGAGTCGCTTGAGGTAGCCGAGGTCTTCAACCTGCAGGAAGGCCCACTGCGGCACACCTGGCGGCGCCTGCGGGACGATGAAGGGCGGGCGCGGCTGCTCGTGATTCATCTCGTGCCAGTAGTCGCGGGCCAGCTCGTTCTCGGGATCGACGCGCAAAAGGTCAGTGATGTCGCCGTCGAAGCGGTTGAAGAGGTTGAGGCGGCGCGAACTGACGGACTCCTCGACGAGGTTGGAGAATTCATCGCGCACCTGGGTGAGGCGGTCGGCGATGTGCTCGGGAAGCGCTTCTTTGTAGGGCTTGAAGATGAGGCGGATCTCGGCGCCTTCGAGAGTGGACGTGTCGAAGTCGGAGCTTTGCGCGGCGATGGTGAGGTAGAGGCTGCGGCCGTTGGGCAGGATGCGATCGCGCGTATCGAGCCAGAGTGTGTGCGGCGTGTTGGGCTTGACGGCGAAGGTGAAATAGAGCATGTCGCGCATGGGCCAGAGCGGATCTTTGATTTGGATGTTGAGAGGGATGACTCCGTCGGCGTTGGGTTGGAGGTTGAGCGGCGGAAGATCAATGGCGATGCCGTCGAGACCGGCGTCGATGTTCTCCCAGCCGTAGGAGTAGCCGTGGCTGTCAGTGACAAACTGCGAACGGAAATCGGCGGGAATGAGGATGTGGACGATGGGAAGGCCGCCTTGAGTGTCTTTGCGGCGCGTGCCGGGAGCGCCCGCGGGCATGGCCACCATGGTCATGCGCTCGTCTGATGGGAAACGGCCGGCGATGTAGTCGACCAGAGGCCTGGTGGAAGGATTGTCGGCGGGATTGATCTCGCTGGTGAGCTTGTAGCGAAGCGTGGCGACGCCGGTTGGCTCCATGCCGGGATGAACGTAGTAGGCAGAGAGCTCGCCGATGGGCTGTTCTTGTTCGACATTCGTAAAGCGGATTTTCTGGCCTGTGATTGGCGTGTCGAACTGGTGATAGGTGATCTCCTGGCCTTTGGGGCGAACGAAGAGCGTCGATTCGGAGTCGGCGGCTTTTTCCTTGTCGTGGGCAAGGAGGGTCCAGGTTCCAAATGCGCCGCCGGCGATTTCGAGATGATTCCAGGGCTCATCGGGCATGTTGAAGGTGACGGTCTTGCCAGAGAGCGAGTAGCAATCCCAATCGGGCAGCTCGAAATAATCGTCGCGGCCGATGAGGCGCGAGCGGTTGTAGACGCCCGGCCAGGTGGTTTCGCGAATGCCGTCGGTGGCCCTCCACCACCACCGGTCAAGATCGTAAACATCGTGAATCTCGACCTTGCGGATGGTCGTGTACTCCTCGTTCAGCAGAACCGGATCGTCGCCGGGGCGATTCCAGCCATACTTCAGATCCCATTCCTGCTGCCAGTTTGTGGCGTGGCCAGAACCGGAATCGAAACGGCCCTCGGCAGGAACGATGGGCGCGGCCGCTTCAGCCGGTGGAGCGCCGGTAGCCACGGTGCGCACGAGGGGCGGAATGTCCTGGGGGATCTGATTTTTCGCGAGGCCGGCGATATTGGCGTCGGTCAGCATGCGGTCGTAGATGCGGAGCTCGTCGAGATCGCCGCCGCGATCGTAGCTGTATGAGCTTTCGACACCGGTCGGTCCGATAACGCGCGAGTGAGGACCGAACTGATCGAGGGCTGTATCAAAAAGGCCGGTGGCTTCCTTGGTGGCCATGAGCTTGCCGTCGATATAGAAGCGGATGCCGCTGGTTTCGTCCCAGGCGAGAGCGAGATGAACCCACTGGTCGGGCCTGGGGATCTCGGGCAGCTTGACAGAGACGCGCGTGCGGCCGAGGTTTACGTCGGTGACAAAAGCGTCGAAGCCATGGCCGTTCCAGTCGATGCGCAGCCACACGATATCCCAGCTGGAGTGATCGGCAAAGCCGACGCGGAAAACCGGGAACTCGGTTTCGTCGAGCGGATCGCGCGAGCGCCAGAAGAAAGAGAGCGTGCCGCGCTGCGCATTGATGTTGCCGGGCGCCCAGTAAGAAAGCAGTTGATTGTTGCCGCACTGAATGTAGGAGCCGCTCACACCGTTGGGAAGAATTTTTACGTCGCGCTGATAGTTGGGGACGGGATTGCCGCCGGCAGCGTAGTCCGCTATGAGGTCGTGATCGCCGGAAAGATAAAAAAGCAGGCCGGGCTCGGAGGCATGGGGATTGGGTGAAAGAGTTGAAGTGGTGATGGGCGGCGCATATTCCAGGGGTACCTGAGAGTGCGCAGCGTAGGCGAAGACAAACAAGGCAAATGCGTGGAGCGACAGAGTGTAAGGACGCATGAAGGACCTCCGGATTGGAGCTGCGGCCTGTGCGAGGCGTGCGCGTTGCCGGCACAAACTGGTCAGACCACTCCCACGGCATTGTGAAGGCTGGGGCGGTGAGTTGGCAAGGGAAGCGACTTTCCGCTGGCAGATCTTAGCCAGGATGTGCTGAGACAACGGAAGAGGAAAAGCTGGGAGCTGAGGGCTGTGAGCCGAAAGCCGCCCCTACATTGCCTCGGGGCTTTCGATGCCAAGCAGAGCGAGTGCGCCTGCGAGTTCGCGGAGGGCGATGGCGGCCGTGGCGAGCAGGAAAGCCTTGCGCCCAGGGTCTTCCTCCGTGAGGATGTGATGGCGGTGGTAGAAGTTGGCGAAATCCTGCGCGAGCTGGAAAGCGTGCCTGGCGAGATGAGCTGGCTCGGAAGTAGCGATGCACTGCTCCAGAACCAGGGAAAAACGGCCGGCGCGCAACCATAAGGCCCAGATGTCCTCGTTTTCGTCGCCCGTGAGACGTTTCTCGAGTTCCGCCGCTTCCGCCAGCGCCGCCAGCGCCGCTTCAGGCGTGGTGCTGCCTTTGCGGAAGATGTTGCGGATGCGGACGACGGCGTACTGAATGTAGGGGCCGGTCTCGCCTTCGAAGCTGAGCGCGTCTTTGAAGTCGAAAGCGATAACAGAGTTGCGCGTGAACTTGAGCATGAAGTAGCGCAGCGCTCCGATGGCGATCTGCTCGGCGATCTTCTGGCGCACGGCTGCAGCGGGCGAGGTTCCGCGCGCGTCGACTTCGGCACGCGTGGCGGCGATGAGTTTGTCGATCAGGTCGTCGGCTTTGACGCCGAAACCCTTGCGGCCGCTGACTTCGATGTAGGATTTTTGCTTGTCTTCTTGTGAAATCTCGTAGCCGAGCTCCTCCGCACAGCGGGGCGTGAGGGCGACCATCTCATAGCTGAAGTGAGTGTAGTGGTCGGCCTGATCGGTGTATCCCATGCCGCGGAGAGCCTGGATGACATTGGCCTGCGGGTCTGACTGGCGGGCGTCGATGACGTTGTAGATGGCGGATGCGCCGCCGAATCGGGGATGATCGGGCTCGCCTGATTCAGCGGAGATCCAGCACTCGCGATCGGGGTAAGTGAAGAACCTCTTGTAGCCAAAATCGCGGCCGAGGAGGCCGAACTTCCAGAGGTGATATGCAATGTCCTTGCCGACGTAAGTGACGGTGCCGTTAGAGCGAACGATGACCTTGGCATCCTCGTCGATACCTTTCAAGCCGTCGTCCTCCGGACTGCCCTGGTTTTGGACAAGGTGCGCGGAAGAACCCGTCCTCCTCATCACCCAGCAGCCCTTGTTCTTGCCTTCGTTCTCGAAATAGAGCACCCCGGACTGCTTCAGCTTTTCAAAGGCCGCTTCCCAGAACTTGAGGTGCAGTATCTCGCTCTCGCGCGGCAGAAAGTCGTACTCGATGCCGAGGCGCAGCATGGTTTCAAGATGGCGGCGCAAGACGGCAGTTGAGATGAGATCGGCAATCTCGGCGGTCTCGTTGCCGGCGTGCTCGATCAGGTGCAGCGTGTCGAGGCGCATTTGGCTGCGGCCGGCATTCTCTTCTGCGGTTCCCCCGGAGTACCACTGCGACGTGCGGGCGTAGAGGTCCCAGCAGTAGTAATCGATGCGCTCGCCCCTGCGCGCGAGCTCGGCGAGGAGCACACGAACTTCCGCGGCCGTTTTTTCTTCGAGGCGCAGGAAGCCGACAACGACATCAGCGACCTGGACGCCGGTGTTGTCAATGTAGTTCTGCACATCGACTTTGCTGCCGGCAGCGCGGAGGAGACGGACAAATGTGTCGCCGAGGATGGCATTGCGCAGATGGCCGATATGCGCGGCCTTGTTGGGATTGATGCTGGTATGCTCCACGAGCACGTGACCCTCGGCGTGAGGCAGGCCTTTGGGCGAGGCCTGGGGCTCGGACACCGCCACCATTTGCGCTGCTGCGCCGCGATCGAGATAGGCATTGATATACCCGGCGCCGGCAACTTCGAACCGGTCGAATCCCGCGAGTGGCCCGATCGCCAAAACGATCTCCTGGGCGATAACCTTCGGCGCCTTGCGCAGCTTGCGCGCCAGCTCGAATGCGATGGGCGTGGCGATTTCGCCAAGGCGCAAGTCGGGAGGGGACTCGAGGGGGATCGAGGCCATTTCCAGATCGTATTCTTCTTTGAGGACGGCGCGAAGGCGACGGCCCAGGCGCCTCTCCATTTCGAGTAGCACGCGAGAAAATTCCTCAGACTTCTCCGCTTGTTCAGTGCTAATTTTAACAGGGCGAACTTTTTGCCCGAGTCTCGTTCCCCCGACCCATCGCCTCCGGCCACTTTGAAAGAAAGGAGAGGTGCATGGAGACGTTTTTCAAACGATACGAAGAGGAAGCAAAGCGCGCTATCGACTCGGCGCGCAATGAAGCTTTGCTTCGGGGCGCAACCGCGATTTCGCCGGAACATCTGTTGCTCGGACTCAGCTGGGAAGAGAAGACCCGCGCGGCTGCGATCGCATCACTCAAGGATCGCCTGCCCAATCTCTGCGCGCGCCTCGGAACCCCGGTGCGCCCATGCAGCGCCAATCGGCACGACGTCGCAACCAACATTCCTCTCCACTCCGATACGAAAACCTCGCTTGCCTACGCGGCGCAGGAGGCGGAGCAGGAGCGAAGCAGGGCCATCGACACGGATCACCTGCTTCGCGGCCTGCTGCATTTCTCGAATAAGGCGTCTGATGCGCTGAAGGCCGAAGGAATCGACCTGGCCGGAATGCGCGCCGCCGCAGAAAAACACCGTATTCAATTCCCATCGGCTCGGGCCTCAATGCGCTGGATGATTGGCCAGATATGGAGGATGGCCTGGCCGGTGGTGTGGAGGCTGGGTCTGGTGGCTGTTTTTGTGCTGGCAATTGTTCTCGCCATTTATTTTCTTCACCGTTAGAAATCTGGCAGATGCGGAACCCCGATGCGCGCATTGCGACGCTCTGCGGCCGTCGTGCGATGCCGTAAGATGGAGAAGAATCGCTGCAGGCACAATTTTCATGCGTGTGCGCGAACGGATTGCACTGCCGATGACAGTTTCCGGGCCGAATTCGAACCGCTTTTACCTGACCACGCCGATCTACTACGTGAATGCGCGGCCGCATCTGGGAACCGCGTACACGACCATCGTGTGCGACGCCATTGCCCGGCGCAAGCGCGCTCTGGGCATCGAGACTATGTTTTTGACCGGCACCGACGAGCACGCGCAAAAGGTTGAACGCAGCGCGAAGCTGGCCGGCCGCGCGCCCCAGGAGTTTGTGACGGAAATGGCGCAGCGGTTCCGCAACCTGTGGGACCGCATGGGGCTCTCCTACGATGACTTCATCCGGACGACGGAAGAGCGGCACAAGCGGGGTGTGAGAAAGCTGTTTTCCACTCTTTGCGAGCGCGGATTCATTTACAAAGGCTTCTACACCGGCCAGTACTGCGTGAGCGACGAGGCATTCGTCGACGGCCCTCCGGGCACGCCTTGTCCTGACTGCGGGCGCATCACTGAGACCGTGAGCGAGGAGAATTATTTCTTCAAGCTCTCGGCGTTCGAGCGCAGACTGCTCGAGTTCTACGAGGCCAGTCCTGGGTTTATGGGCCCCGAATCGACACGGCGCGAGGTGATCAACTTCGTGCGCTCCGGG
>JASHSG010000014.1 GCA_030040935.1 Acidobacteriaceae bacterium
ATCTTCTCCAGCTCTTCCGCGTGGGCCGACAGCCCGCACGGATGCCCCTCCGTCTCGAGCAAGTGGCCATTTTCCCGGATCATCGCAAACAAGGGGCTCGCGAGGGCCTCGCCGAGGCTCGATTTCCGCACATTGTGTGTCGCCAGCGCGGAAACAGGACAGGCCGTGACATCTCCGCTCGGGTTTACATGGACAAAGCCGCGCCCGGCGGAGACACACCCGCCCAGTGCCTCTTCATCGCCCGGCGAATGGATGATGTATGCGCCTCCGGTCTGCCGGTCCCGGTATTCGACCACCACCCGCCGAAAGCGCGTTCGCTGCTCATTCGTCGGCGTTGCTCCATTTTCGTATCCGCTCGCCGGAATCTGTTCGATGAACATGGCCAGTGGTCCGCTGTGCGCGATCAGCGCGTCGATATTCTCTGGTTGCGACCAGTAATCGACGTTGGCCGATCCAATCGTCACGGCGATGCCTGTCAGAATGCCCGATTCTCGAAGCCGGTCGAGCGATCCAATTGCCTTCGCAAAGACCCCGCTTCCCCTGCGCAAATCCGTTAGCTCGCGATTGCCCTCCAGGCTCACCACGACCACAGCATTTGTGCATCGCTTCAGGATTTCGTAATCCGCGGCTCGCAAAGCTGTTCCATTCGTAAACACTAGAAACAGCCGGTCGGGATAGTCCTCAAAAAGCCCAGCGATTCCCGGCAAAAGAAACGGTTCGCCCCCGGCGATCATGAATGCCATCACGCCAAGACGAACAGCCTCGTCAACCACACCGCGCCATTCGCTCAGCGCCAGCCCTCGCTGCGCCGGCGCATTGGTCACCGTCCCAACCGCGCTCGCGTAGCAGCCGGCGCAACGTAGATTGCATTTCGATGTAACGCTCAGGACAAGAAAAGGCGGAACGCGCAGCCCGCGAGCCAGCGCACGCGCCCTCACCCGGTGCGACTGCGCAACCGTTCGCGCAAGCCGCAGGAATCCGGGCAGATAGCGCCGATGCCGCATCACCCAGGGAACGAGGACGCGCGTTAGCTGCGGGTCAATTCCCTTGATCCGGCTCGTGACATCGAACAGCCGATCCGGCAGAAAGTCACCGCACCTTACGGGCAACTCTTTTGGTGTGGGCATTTCTTACAGAATACGCGATGTGTGTTGGCTTGGTTCCCTTGTGCTTCTAGCGGGCGTCACCAGAAGGCTGGCAGGCATGGCTGGTCAGGTCGGCCCCACGCTACTCTGGTATCGCGACCGTTCCCGCCACGCTGAAACTGCCCGTCGCCACCGGCGCTCCGCTCCCGGGCTGCCCACCCCCAACGCTCACCATATAGGCGCCTTCCGCCTCAATCGGCTGGCCCAAATCGGTCACCATGCTCAGGTCGCGCGGACTCAGCTCAAAGTGCACTTTCGTCTGCGCGCCCGGCTCCAGGTGCACGCGCTCAAAACCTCGCAGCGCAATCCGCGGCGCGCCCGCCACATCGGGGAACTTCAGGTAAAGCTCCGCCACCTCGTCACCCGCGCGTGCTCCGGTGTTGGTTACCGTCGCCTCCACTTCCACTGCGTCTCCGGCCCTCACCGTCCCTGCCGGCACCGTCAGCCCGCTATATGCGAACGTTGTATAGCTCAGCCCATATCCGAATGGGTAGAGCGGCGTCCCCGTGAAGTATCTGTAGGTCCGTGCCTTCATCGAGTAGTCCTCAAAGTTGGGCAGTTGATCGATGCTCTTGTAGAACGTCACTGGCAGCCGCCCCGCCGGATTGTTCGCTCCAGAGAGCGTCTCCGCCACTGCCGCGCCGCCCTCTTCGCCCGGGTACCATGCATCCAGAATCGCGTCCGCGTGCTCGTTGGCCCAGTTCACCGCCAGCGCGCTTCCGTTCGTCAGCACCACCACCAGCGGCTTTCCGGCCGCGGCCGCGCTCTTCAGCAAATCCTCTTCGGGCTGCGGCAAATCAAGGCTTGTCCGATCGCCCCCGAAAAATCCCGGCTGGCTCACATTCATCTCTTCGCCTTCGAGTTGGCTCGTAATGCCCACCACGGCCACCACCACATCCGCATTTCCGGCCGCCGTTTCCACCGCCGGGTCAACACTCTGGTCGATCCTGCCCCACATCAGCTTCAGGTGCAACGGCGTTTTCCCCGTCCTCTGGAACTCCACCCGCAGCGCGTACCCCCTCCCCGCCTGCAGGTGCACCTTTCCCGTCATCGTCTCCACGCCATGCGGATAGTTCGCCATTACCACCGGCTTGTCGTCCAGGAACACGCGGAAAAATCCGTCCGTTTCGACTCCCAGGTTGTAATCCCCGGTCTCTTTCGGCGTCAGCGTTGTCTCCCACTTCACCGTCAGCGGATCCACATGCTGCGCCGCCTCTGGCAAGGGTTGCGCCGCAATGTCGATGCCCGGCTCCATGCGTGTCGCGATCGGCTGCGTCAAATACGTCTGCGCGCTCGCAAAGCTCACTATATTTTCGTTGAGATACGTCGCCTTCACGCCCGGCTTTCCATCCACCGTCAGGAAATCGTCCGGTACCGGCGAGGCCTCTCTGCTCAGGAATCCTGTTCCCGCCATAAAGGTGACGGTGTCGCCTGCGAACTCCTTTTTCAGTCCCTCCAGAATCGACACCGTGTGCGTCGGAATCCCGTTGTAATTCCCCAGGAGCACCCGCGTCTGTTCCGCCAGCGGCCCCACCACCAGAATTTTCTGCCCTGTCGTCTTCAGCGGCAGCACGCCGTCATTCTTCAGCAGAACCATCGACTCGTTTGCCAGTTTAAGTGCCAGTTCTCGGTGCGCCGCGCTGTCCAGCTCGCTGGGGTCGATCTTCGCGTAGGGCACCATATCCGGAGGATCGAACATCCCCAGCTTTATCCGCGCCGTAAACAGCCGCGTCACTGCCGTGTCGATCTCGCTTTCCTTCAGGTAGCCCGCCTTCACCGCGTCCAGGTATGGCTTGTAATCGTGGTTGTCCTGCACCTTCGCCCTGAAGTCCACGCACTCGTTGTCCATCCCGCGCTGCAGACTGATCGCCGAAGCCTGCGCCTGCGTCGGCTCGTAATGGTGATTCTCGAAGATGTCGCGCACCGCCCCGCAGTCCGAAACCACGTACCCCTCAAATCCCCACTTCCCGCGTAATTGGTCCTGCAGCAGAAACTCGTTCGCGCACGCCGGCTCTCCCTTGATGCCGTTGTAGGCGCACATTACGCTTCCGGCCTTGCCCTCCGTCACCGCCGCGCGAAACGCCGGCGTGTACGTGTCCAGTTCATCGTGCCTGCTTACATCCACATCGGCAAAGTGCCGCGTCGGTTCCGGCCCCGAGTGCACCGCAAAGTGCTTCGGCGTCGATATCACGCGGTAATAATGAGCATCGTCCCCTTGCATCCCGGTCACAAATGCCACGCCCATCCTTGCCGTCAAAAATGGATCCTCGCCGTACGTCTCCTGCCCCCGTCCCCACCGCGGATCGCGAAAGATGTTCAGGTTCGGCGCCCAGAAATCCAGCCCCCTGAAGATCGGTGTGTCCCCATTCGCCTCAACCGCCTTGTCGTGAACCACGCGGGCTTCAGTTCCGGTCGCGATCGCCATCGCGTGAATTCCAGGCGTGTCGAAGGTTGCTCCAAGGCCGATGGGCTCGGGAAACGACGTCACGCCGCTCGTATTGGCCACGCCATGCAGAGCCTCGCTCCACCAGTCGTAAGCCGGCACTCCCAGCCGCGGGATCGCGCGCGCCTGGTTCACCAGCTGGCTCGCTTTCTCCTCGAGCGTCATCCGGTGCACTAGGTCGGCCGCTCGTTGCTCGGCGGGCAGGTTCGTGTTCAGATACGCCGGCTTCTCTGCGTCCTGAGCGCTCAACACTCTCACCGCGCACAATCCCAAAACCACTCCCGCCGCCAGGCCCGTGCCCCGCATCAGACACCCTCTCTTCCGAAATCCTGCTCTCATCGATCCACAATTCTTTCTGGACGCGAACTTTCTCGCCCTCAGCGGCCAACTTTAATTGCCACTAAACTCTCTGTCAATAAATTGGCCCGGAAAAAGCGCTTTACTAAAATTGTCTCACTCGGCGCCCTGCCTTTCCCCCGTTCCCTTGCTGTCGCGTCTCCTTGTCTTCTGACGTCCTTCAGTCTCCCAGCCGTGCGGCCCGCAATCCCAGCTTCCTTGTTCCCTCCGTCCCTCGGTCCCTGCCTTTCGTGTAACCTTTCTGCCGTTGCACCCGTAATCCCGTTTAGAAAGGGAAGTAAGATGCCGGAGCGATCGGACAATGTGCTTGACCGGTTCCGGCAAGGCGATCTCAATGCATTCGAATCTCTCTTTCGCGATCATCAGCGTTCTGTCTATGGATGGATTCTCCGAATCGTTCGCGATCCCGGCGCCGCTGAAGACCTCACGGTTGAGACCTTCTGGCGCATCCATCGCGCGCATGCCCGCTTCGAGCCTGCGCGCCCCTTCGAGCCCTGGGCGCGGCGCATCGCCACCCACGCCGCTCTCGACTGGCTGCGCGCGCGCCGCTGCGAATCCGGTCTGGCCGATCTCGACGTCGCCGATTTGCCCTCGGCGCCCTCGCCCGATCCTGCCGTCGCCGCCGAGATTCGCTTCAAAACCGCGCGGGCCTTCACGCGTTTGCCGCCGGGCCTGCGCATCGTGGCTGTTCTTTCCGTCATTGAAGAGCAGCCGCACCAACAGGTCGCCGACGCCCTCGGCATTTCCGTCGGCGCCGTCAAACTGCGCGTCTTTCGCGCCATTCGATTGTTGAGAAAGGACCTGGAACAGCAGGGAATCACACTATGAGTGCACATCGCGAGAACCGCATCGAACATTTGCTCAGGCAGGTACAGCCGCCCGTCGATCCCGCGGCCGAGCCGTCCCGCGATCTCTGGCCCGAGGTCCTGCGCCGCATCGACGCTGACCCCGTCGCCGCGGCCGCCGGCCCCGCTCGCCAGAATTGGTTCGATTGGGCCCTTCTCGCCGGCCTCGTCGTCTTCGCCGTCTCGTTCCCGGCCACCATTCCAGTTTTTCTCTACTACTTATGAAAACCAGTTCACAGTCCGCTCCTTACGGTCGCCCGCCAATTACTGACTGCGAACGACGAACTGCGAACGATGAACTGAATGCTGAGAGCGCAGGGCCTCGCAGCTCTCAGCTCCTGAAAGGAGATGAACCATGAATCCCCATCCCTACCTTCGCGCTTACCTTGCCGGAGTTTTTGTCACCACACTCGTTCTCCCGCTGATACTCACCGCGTTCATCGTGATTCGCCTCGTGCTTCAGGTCCCCATCCCTATTGAGCGTGGCCTCATCTTTCCTATGGCGCTCGTGCCCTTGGGCTGGGGCTTGTGGAACATGCTCTGGCTGGCTTCCCACCAGCGCACGCACCTTGCCGTCGGCGTGCACGGAGCTGTCTTTCCCTTTGTGCTTGTGCCTTCGGGAACCCTCGTCGCCCATTCCCTGGGCGTCCTCACTCTTGGAACCACCAGTGTCACCTGGTTCAGCGCATGTTCGGTGCCCTACGCATTCATCGCCGTTGGCTTTTGCTTCGCCGTCGCTGCCTACTATCTTGTCTGGAAGTACATTGTCGGCTTCCTCAACCGCACGCTCGGCATCGCCTGACGATTTCCGTCCGCGGCGGATGTGCCTTCATGGGTGTCACCGCCGAGACCTCGACTCTGTTTACGAAGAACGATGAACTTGTAACTAAGAACTGACGCCTGGCGCCTGATCGCTGAGTCCCTCGCTCTTAAGAAAGTCCGCCAGCCCCGCTCGTTCCGCATGCGCCGCCATCGTCGCCTGAATCGTGAGCGCCAGTTCCAGCGCCGAACGTCCCTGCCGTGCCGTCACCTTCGGCTGCCGTCTCGTCCGAACCGCATCAAGGAATGAAAGAATTTCGAGCCTCAACGGCTCACCTGGCGTCACCTCCGGCTTCACGAAGCTCAAGCCAGGCGCCGGCCCATTCTCAGAGCCGTTGTCCGCTTCCGCCTTTGTTCCGGCCAGGCCTTTCGCAATCTCCTTCAGTTTTTTAGGATCGTTCTTTGCCGCGGCAATCTTCATCGCCAGTCCCACGGGAACCTTCCCCGACGCAATCAGCTTCTGGATCACCGCTGCATCCAGCCTTCCCGTCGCCAGAAACTCCGCTGCCGCATCCGCCAGTTCCCCTTCGCATGAACCTTCTCCAAAGGCCCGCCCGCCCGCAAGGGGGTCGATTCGGATCACCAGCACATCGCGCCGCGCGTAATCGATCGAAACATATTGCCGGGGCTCGAAGAACCTCAGCTTCCTTACCCGCTCCGTCGACACTCGCGACGCCGTAAAGTTGGCCACGCAGCCCGACTCGAACTCGACCCGCACATTCGCAATATCGACTTTGGGTGACAAAATCGGCAGCCCCACCGCGCGCACCTCGCGCGCCCCCGACCGCGCGAACGTCAATACAATATCCAGGTCGTGGATCATCAAATCCTGCACCACGTCCACGTCCAGCGACCGCGGCGTAAACACGCTCAGCCGGTGCGCCTCAAAAAACATCGGCCGCTTCAGTGTCGGTTCCACTGCCAGCACTGCCGGGTTGAACCGTTCCAGGTGCCCCGGCTGCAAAATCCGCCTTCTCTTTTCCGCCCGCTGAATCATGTCGTCGGCTTCTGCAAGGTTCGCCGCCAGCGGCTTCTCCACAAGCAGATCCAAACCTGCGTCAAGCAGCGCCGCGGCCACTTCATGATGTTTCACCGTCGGCGCCGCGACGCTCGCCGCGTCCAGCCTCAGGTCCGCCTTCAGCAGTTCGTCGATGGTCGCGAACACCTTGATCCCGAATTGCTTGGCCGCTCCTTCGGCCCGCGCCGGATCGGGCTCGACCGCCGCCACAAGTGCCACGCCTTCGCCCGCCGTCTCCAGTTCGCGCACCACTCGTAAATGATTGCGCCCGAACGCTCCTGCGCCGGCCACGGCCACGCGCAACTGTGGTTCGCCCGCTATTTCGCTGCCTCTTTTTCTGTCACTTTTCCTTCCACAGCCTTCAGACACCGGCTATAGAGCGCCAGCAGTTGGCTCACGTGTTCATCGGGCTTGGACCCGCCTGCTCCCGTAAATCCCGTCGACGGCGCGGCCGGCTTTCCCACTCCCGCCGTCCCCGCCACAAACTTCATCAGGTCCAGCGCGATATCTTCATTGCGCCGGGCTCCGAGGCCTGCGCTGTTCAATGCGTCCATAGGCATTTCTCCGAAAACCGATGCTACCAGATTACCGTCGGCCTTCCCTGCTCGCTAGCTAACCCGCTGACTTGCCAGCTTGCTACCCTTATTCCCATGCCCCTCGCCTACGTCGCTCTCGGCGCCAACATTCCCAGCCCCGCCGGTCCGCCCGACGCTACGCTCGCCGCGGCCCTTCAGCGCATCGCTTCGCTCGGTGCCATTACTGCGCGTTCCTCTCTCTACTCCACTGCCCCCGTTGGCTTTACCGATCAGCCGCGCTTTCTAAATGCCGTCATCACCCTTGAAACCGGTCTTCCGCCCCGCCAACTCCTCCACGCTCTTCTCTCGATCGAGCTCCTTTTCGGCCGCGATCGCTCCGTCTCCATCCCCAACGGCCCTCGAACACTCGACCTCGACATTTTGCTCTACGACGATCTCGTCCTCACCGACTCCGCCCTCGAAATCCCTCATCCCCGTCTTGCCGAGCGCGCCTTCGTCCTCGTCCCTCTCGCCGAAATAGCACCCGATCTCCCGATTCCACCCTCTGGCCTCACCGCCGCTCGACTCCTCGCTGACCTCGATTCCTCCCTCAATCCTCGCGCTGCTCTCCTCGTCTCGAGCAGGTTCTGGTCCACCGCATCCGTCGGCCCCTCGCAGAGAAGCTGACTCCTGAAACTCGGAACCTCGCGACTTAGAGGTGACAACCGAAAAGTATCGCCTGAGTTAACCCTGTTGGTTCTTGGCCCGCGAGTGGACCTGCGATTCCAGATAAGATGAGTCCAACGTTCCGCGTGCTGCCAGGCTTCATGGGCTCCGCGGTTACGCCGGTGCTTGCGCCGCCGGATGACGGAGGTTCGCATCATGCTTTTGCAGTACTTCGGATTCAAAGAAGAACCGTTCGGTGTCAGCCCCGATCCGCGTTGCTTGTTTCTCAGCCGCACCCATCGCCAGGCGCTTGAAGCCCTCGAGTTCGGTTTCTCCAGCAATCGCGGCTTTACTGCGATGATTGCGCCTCCCGGTATGGGAAAAACAACCCTCTTGTTCCGCTTCCTTGAGGACATTCGTGACTCTGCGCGCATTGTATTTCTCTTTGATCTCGACGCCACATGCGAGCCGCGCGAGTTTGTCGCCTACATCCTGCGCGACCTCGGCATTACTCCATCGCACAGCAGCGCCGAGATGCACGATCAGCTCAGCAAAGCCCTCATGAAAGAGAATCAGCATGGTCGGAGATTCGTGATCGTAATCGACGAAGCGCAGAATCTCTCTGAAGCCGTGCTCGAGCGCGTTCGCCTCCTGACCAATTTTGAAACCTCGCGCGGCAAGCTTATTCAAGTCGTCCTCTCGGGCCAGCCGCAGCTCTCTGACAAGTTGCTGCAAAGTTCTCTAGTGCAACTCCGCCAGCGCATCTCCACGGTCTGTCACCTTGAGCCGCTTTCCGACGAGGAGATTGCCGCTTATATCGACTACAGGGTGAAAATGGCTGGCTACCTTGGCCCGTCCCTGTTTACGGCGGCTGCCGTCAAGTTGATCGCGGAGGCCAGCCATGGCACTCCCCGGACCATCAACAACCTTTGCTTTAACGCGTTGTTCCAGTGTTGCAAGCTCAAGGCCAGGCAGGTCGATGCCGCGGTTGTGGCCAAAGTCATTGCCGGCCTCCAGTTGGTTCCGCAATCGAATGTGCCGGCCGCGATTCCTTCTGATATCCCCGTCGCTCCGGCCGTCGAGCCCATCGCCGAGCCGCCCAGAAAGCGCAGGGAATTTGCCGGTCTTCATTTGACGCCGCAACCTGACGATTCCATCCCCGCCGGCGTCAGCGACTCGGCCCATCAGCCCGCCGAGCCCGGATTCTGGGAAAAGACGAGGCTGCGCCTCGTGCATTTGCTTCCCTCCACGGCCGGCAGCGTCTTGCTCTGGGTTCCTTCGGCAGCGCTTGTCCTCGCTATCACCTTCGTTGGCGTGCTCCGTTTTACTGAGGTACTGGCTCCTCAGCCTCCCGCAACAGGAATCGACACGACCACCGAGATGTCGGTTCCGCCCCCGTCTGACGCTCCCGATCCCTCCGCCACTGAGACCGCGTCGCCAACCGATCCGGGATCCGGAGTCCGCAATCCCGGCTCTGAGCCTGCCGCAGCGCCCACAGCGCAGGCCAGTGCTTCCATTCCCAAGCCCTCGCCGATTGCCGCGAAACCCGCCCCATCCGTCCCCGCGCGCGCGCCGTCTGATTCCTCTTCCAGCAACTCAAATCAGCAGCCGCTCCAGGGCAGCGCCTCCATTCCCATGCCGTCGCTGGCCGCGCAGCCTGTCGTGATGGCGCCTCAGGATAATGCTCAGCAGCCTGCCACGAATCCGGGCGCAACCTTGGCTGCTCCGCAGCAGAATCCGGCATCGCCGGCCGCATCCGCGCCCAGGCAGGTCCACGCCGCGCTCGCTGGCAGCGCGCCCCAGCCCGCGCAAGCCGCAACCGCGCCCAGCGTGCGCCCCGCATTGCCTCAACCCTGATGCTCAGCCAGCAGCGACCTTTAAGTCGCTGAAACCCTCGTCTTCGTTGCTGTTCCGGCCTCTTCGCGCAGGCGTCTCGCTGCGTGGCCCGGCGCGGCGCCAAACAATTCCCGGCTGGCCGCCTCTCCGCTATTCCTCCCCGTTCGCAATCCAATAGCGCAGAACCTTCCTGTCCTCGATGTCGTAGCTGCAAACCAGCTCAACGCGCCTGAACGCGCCTGACGAGTCTTCCATCAGCAGCTTGTCCGACACGCTCGTCGTGATTCCCGGCGCAACATGAACCGCTACCTGCTCGTTGAAGCGTTCATCCGGCGTGGCGCCGTACGCCCACTTGAAACTGCCGTCCGTCACCGACCGTAGGTATTCGTCTGCGCCCCTCGAGCAAGCCAGCGCGGCCAGCGCTCCATCGTCGGCTGCGCTGCCGTCGACGCCCGCCGGCTGCCGCGCTGCGGCAGCTACCCGGCCGGCCCGCTCCGACTCCCACGCTCTCAGCCCCAGATAAAGCCCGATCCCGCACACGGCAGCCGCTGCAATCGCTCCTGCTCGCAGCTTCCACTTCGCGTTGCCTGTTCCCGCCTGCTCCCATTCGCGCGCGAACTCCTCGATCCCATAGAGCAGCGTGCCTGTCTCATTGTTCCTTTGCCATCGCACTGCCACCAGGTCGTTTGTCGGGCTGCTCACATACACTTGTCCCCTCTATCCGTCTGCCTTGCGCTTGGCCAGCGTGCCTTTCGCAGGGTATCGTCGCGAACTCACTTCGCGTCCCTCCTCGCTCGCTTTGCGCTCGTCATCTTCGCAATTCCCTCCCGGCTCAAACGGAATATACCACTCATCGCGGCCGCCGGTTTGCCCGCTCCGCGTCGCCGCACAATTCGTCCCAGTGGCTGACAATAATGAATGAGCCCATTCCCCGATTCCGAAAGCGGAGCCCATGCGGCGTTTTCAAATCACATCGACCGTTCGCGCACCGGCGGCGCTCGCCGCCTTGTCGTTCCCGATCATCCTCGCCGCTCAATCTTCGCCGCCGCCCCCAACCGCGTCCCCCTCCGCCCAATCTCCGCAGGTGGCTCAATCCGAGCAAATCACCGTGACTGCTTATCGCGCCCCGCTCGGCGTCCTGGAAAGCCCCGTCACCACGCGCCTGCTGACCCGCCAACAGTTGCGTTCATCAGCCGCCGTCACCTTCGATGATCAGTTGCGCCAGCTTCCCGGCGTCGAGCTCTTTCGCCGATCCAGCTCGCTGGTGGCCAATCCTACCTCCCAGGGAATCAGCCTTCGCGCCCTCGGTTCTACTTCCGCCAGCCGCACTCTCGTCACTGAGGACGATATTCCTCTCAACGATCCCCTCGGCGGATGGATTCACTGGCAGGAGCCGCCGGAGCTTTCGATCAGGGACGTCGAGCTCGTCCGCGGCGGCGTGAGCGACCTCTATGGATCGAGCGCCATTGGTGGTGTCATCAACATTGTCCAGGCACAACCCTCGTCCAATGTCATCACGGTACAAAGCACCTTCGGCGGCGAAGGCACTTTCGACAACAGTTTGCTCGGCGCCGCGCACCGCGGCCCCTGGAACTTTCTCGCTGCCGGCGGCCTTATCGGCACCGGCGGCTACATTCAGGAAGCTCCCACCCAGCGCGGCCCGGTCGACGTTCGCAGCAACGTTCACAGCCAGAACGCCCTCGTCCTCGCAGGCCGCGGCTTCGGCCCTCTCAAGCTCTACGTCCGCGCTGCCGGGTTCAATGATTTCCGCCACAACGGAACTCCGTACCAATTCAATGCCACGCGACTCTTTCGCTTGAGCACTGGCGCCGACTGGCAAAATGTGCGCGGCGCAGCTGCCGCTCTTCGCCTCTACGCATCGGACGAGCGCTATCGCCAAACCTTTTCCAGCATTTCGAATCTTCCCGACTTCGGCGACTCCGCGTGCGCCTATCGCTGCGGCGAAATCCCCACCCGCTTCTCGTTCGTTCCTGATAACGAGCTGGGCGGTGCTTTGCATTTCAGCCAGCCATTCGGCGCAGGCCTGCTGCTCATCGTCGGCGCCGGCGTGCACGACGTCCGCATCTGGGATCGCGAACAAACTTACGGCAGTTCCGCCGCGCTCACGAACCTTGCCGACCATCAGCGCGACTCCGCTGCCTACGCCGAAGCCATGTGGGAGCATAAGGCCTGGACGATCGTTGCCTCATCCCGCCTCGACTGGTTTCAGAACTATGACGGCCATGAGACGCAATGGAACGGAGCCGACTGGACGCCCACCGCATCCCAGCCGGCGCAATTCGGTCAGCGAGTCTATGACCCGCGTCTCGGCCTCTCTCGCAGGCTTTCCGATCACTGGGCGCTCACGGCCTCGGGCTTTCGCGCCTTTCGCGCTCCCACGCCCAACGAGCTCTATCGCTCCACGCAGGTGGGCAACGAGCTCACGCTCCCCAACGGCAGCCTGCTCTCGGAACGCGCCACCGGTTGGGAAGCCGGCCTCGCCGCCGAGCGCTCCTGGGGCAGCATGCGATTGAGCTGCTTCCTCACTGAGGTCAATCGCCCCATCGTTGCTTTCACCATCAACTCCAGCTCCTCGCCCATCCTGCTCATGCGCGAGAACCTTGGCCAAATCGAAAGCCGTGGCGTGTCTCTCGACTTCGACCTCCATCCTCGCTCCTGGCTTGCCGTCGACGGCGGCTACCAGTACGCGCATGCCGTTGTCTCGCGCGGCTCGCAGGATCTCGGCAACTGGATTCCCGAGGTCGCTCGCAATCTCGCCACGCTCAACCTACGCGCATCGCGCCCTTCCATCGGAACCATCAGCCTGCAATCCCGCCTCAGCGGCCGTCAGTTCGACGACGACGCCAACGACTACCTCCTCCACGGCTACTTTCGCCTCGACGCCTACGTATCGCACACTTTTGCCCGGTGCTCGCACATTCCGCAAATCGAACTCTTCGCCGCAGGCGAAAACCTCTTCAATCGCTCCATCGAAGTTTCCAAAACTCCCACCACAACCCTCGGCCAGCCCCGCACCGCCCGCGCCGGCTTGCTCATTCATCTCGGCCGCACCGCCGACTGACAGCTTGCATT
>JASHSG010000136.1 GCA_030040935.1 Acidobacteriaceae bacterium
CCGGTGGGTGATCGAGTGGACGCTCACTCCAGTCGCGAGCGGCACCCATCTCCGCATGGAGCAGTCCGGCTTCGCTCCCGATCAGCAGGCTAACTACAACGGCGCGCGATATGGCTGGAAGAAATTCTTCGACGGCTTAGAGCAGGTGCTCGGAATCATGCCCTGACGCAACAGGAAACTCGCATCTTAGAACGTCCCCCAATGAGCTGGAACCATTCGATCGAAACAGGAGAATTGCCATGAAAATCAAGCTGACAAGCGTTTTTGTCGACGACCAGGAAAAGGCTCTGCGCTTCTATACCGAGGTGCTCGGCTTCCAGAAGAAATCCGACTTCAGCAATGGACCGTATCGCTGGCTCACCGTGGCCTCTGCCGAGGAGCCCGACGGCACGGAACTCCAGTTGGCGCTCAACTCGAACCCCGCGGCAAAAGCGTATCAACTGGCCCTCTTCGAGCAGAAGCAGCCGGCGGCCATGTTCTTCACCGACGATGTCCAGGCCGATTACAACCGGATGAAGGCCCGCGGCGCTCAATTCACCATGCCGCCCACCGACGTCACCGCCTCCACCATCACCATGGTCAACGACACCTGCGGCAATTTCCTTCAGCTCACGCAGCTCAAAAAGTGGTAGAGCCGCTCCCTGTTGCGGCCGGCTCGCTCCGTCTGCCCGCGTATTTGACCCCCCAACGCTCAGCAGGCGGTGCGGCCGGCCCCAGGCTCTCCGGCCCCGTCGGAGGCTTCACGCGCTCGGGCCGGTCGGCTGCAGGCCGCGCCCAATTCGGCGTCCCGGATCACAGTTCCTCCGCCCGCTTTGAGTCCTCGCGGTCCCGATTTCTTCCTGCGTCGTGCCCCTTCCGCATTCGCCCCGAAGGGCCGCTTCTCGGCGATGTCTGCGCCCGCCCTCCCAGGCCCGGCCAAAAAACCGCGTCATATATGATGTCATTGCACCCACTCCTTATCTGGAGATGCAATGAAGAGATCGATCAAGCCTGAGAGCCTGATTTTCCTTTTTAGCCTTGCCTCCTCCGGCGTTCTTTTGATTGTGATCGGGACCCTCTTTGGCCCCACCGGCAAGCAATTCCTTGTCACTTTGTTTGTAACCCTGGGAGCGTCGGTCATGGGCGCGTCCGTCAGTCTCTTGATGGCGCGTTACTTTGAGCCTTCGCAGCTCAATCAGCTCCTCCAGACCATCACCGAATCTCATGACAACTCGCTGACTCGCGACGATCGGCAGGTCCAGCCGTTCCGCCTCAAATACCACGGATATCTCAGGTCGCACGGAATCAACGGCGAGCCTGTTTGGCGATATCGCATCTTCGACTTCACGCAGGCTCTTACACCGGGACATCTTCATGCCATCGTCTCGGTGCCTCAGGCCGCCCATACAGCAAAGCTCTTTGCCTATGACGGCTTTGTCTGCGGGCAGCATCTGGTCCTGGTTGGAAGAGGAGTAGTCGGCGCCGAACCCTTCGTTGTCCACGTATTTCCGAATGGCTGCACGATGGAGGGAACTCTGATCACCGGATTGGCATTTGTCCGGTCATTCGACAGCTCCCAGCTGGTTGCTCCCACCATGCTTTCCACCGTCGCGCTAACCGGCCAGACCTCGCCGGGCGAAGTGGACGTAGACGGCGCCAGGCATTTGACTGCGTTATGGAAAGGCCAGTTCCTGAAGCACAACAGTTTGAACTTCAGCGGCGCGCTTTCCGTTGACCAGGCGCAGTAGCGCGCAAATAATCGACCCGGCTGATCGACGCGGAGCGGTCTTCGGCCTCCCACAGCGTCCTTGATTTTACCGGGATTCCGATATATCGCGCCGCTTCATTGAACAGCTGCCGAAGGCTCGCGCTGCCCGGTGACCGTCCCCGCACCCGCACGCGCAGGCAGGTTGAAAATGCCTTCGAGGCATCGCCCAGAACCGACATCGTTTCGAAGCTGATCGACTGTTTCAGCTTTACCCGGAAAAACTCCGTGATTCGCTCCCATGTCGGCAGGTCCCCAAACCGATAGAGCTCGGTAAATGCCAGGAACTGGCCCTCCTCGCCAAGTAGCAGGGAGCCGTAGATGACAGCCTGGATCGGATCCTGACAATAGGAAACTGCCGCATAAACATCCGTCACAAGGCGCGCTTTCGCCCGGTGAGCTCTGAAAAACTTCGTGTCTTCCGGGATCGTCCCCTCGGAAAAAAGAATGCCGGCGGGCAGCGATCGGTAATGTGGCCCGATCGCCGCCAGCATTGTGCCCTTCCTGCCGATGAATGGCAGCATAGGCAGCGCATCGGCTCCGGGCCCGATTTCAATCCACAAGCCGCCCTTCTCCATGATCTTCGCGAGGTCGATCCCGAGCAGCATGTTGTACCGCTCAACACCCCTGTGCACCGGCCATCTCGGCTCTGAGCGGATTGAGGCCTTGTCGCGTTTCATCATTAGGTATCTTACTTGAGAGACGGGTGCCCAATTTCCCCGCTCACGGTTCATCAGGGTCGCGCGACCTCTCATCGATCCGCCAACCGTTGGATTTCACCTGCGCTCTCTCAGCCCTTCGACTTGTTCAGCGCCACGGCGGCGCGAATCAGGGTTTTCAGTTCCCTCTCGTTGATCTTCTCGCCTTCTTTAAAGTCGATGGCGCGTCTTAGCCGGCCCCCGAGGCTTGAATTGAACAGACCTGCCGGGTCATCCAGAAATGCGCCCTTGGCGAAGGTCATCTTTACCGCCTTCTTGTAGGTCTCGCCCGTCGAGATGATCCCGTTGTGCGACCACACTGGGATCCCCCACTTCCACTCTTCCACCACTTCCGGATCTGCTTGCCTGATCAAGGCGCGCAGCCGCGCCAGCGTCTCTCCGCGCCAATCCCCCAGCTCCTTGATTCTCTCGTCAATCAGCCGCGATGCAGGCACCACGCTCTGGGAACCTTTCGTTCTCATAACTGTGCGCTCCCTTTCCTTTTCAGCCTCTCGATTCTCACGCCTGGCCATATTCTCCGGCCTATTTTAGCTGTCTCCGGTTACCTTGCAGAGCCAGATTGTTTGCAGTTTCCGCATCGGGCTCGGGTGATCCCTCCGAGCTGCGCGATAAGGCTGATTTGAAGGCGATTATGGACGAGGATCCAACGGCCGGCGCTAAGACTGGCTCGAATAATTCAGATGACCGGCTGTCGGCCGCACCCATCATGGCGGTGGACGCAGTATGCGGGCGGGATTAGGTAGCGGCCACCTCGTATGGCCGCATCATCTCGTTGTCTTCGTGCTCCAGAATGTGACAATGCCACACGTACCGCCCCGGATAGCCGGCGAACGGCACAATGATGCGCGTCACCGTCTTGGCATTTACTCGCGCCGTGTCCTTCCAGCCCAGCTCGTTTGCTTCCGGCGCCATCGCCGGGCCGGTATAGCGCAGGCTGCCCTTGGTCATGTATTCAAAAAAGTCGAATCGCCGCCGATCGAGAATCTGAAACTTCACCATGTGCAAATGGATCGGGTGCACGTCGTCGGTAAGGTTCACCAGCTCCCAGATTTCGGTGGTATTGAGCAGTGGCTTTTCCGTTACCGGCATGTGCCACGGCGTCTTGTTCAGCAGCATCCCCATCGACTCCGAAACCATATTCAGCTGCTCATCGAGGGTCAGTCGCCGCGTGTTCACGGCGCTTGACTCCGCGATGCGCGGCACGGCCCTCAGCGTCGCCGGCAGAGCGCTTCGATCTGACACTGCGGTCGAGGCCACGCGAAACTGCATCAGCGTCAGCGCTTCGCTCATCAATAGCACCTGCGCGCCGCTGTGCCCGGCAAAATCGATCACCACGTCGGCGCGCTCTCCCGGCGCCAGTTGCAAATGCTTCACCGTCACCGGCCCCGGCAGCAATCCCTGGTCGCTGCCGATCTGGTTGATCTCAATCTCCGGAGACAACGACAATCGATAGAACCGCCCGTTGGCGCCGTTCAGAATTCGAATGCGATATTTGCGTTGCTCCACTTCGAGGTACGGGAAGAGCTTCCCGTTCACCAGGTGCGCGGCGCCGAACGCCTCCGGTACCCACGGGTGCTCCGGATCGGCAGACACCGGGTAGCTCAGCTGGCCATCGGGCTTCACGTCACGGTCCATCAGCACCAGCGGAATCTCATACTTGCCGCCCGGCAAATTCAGCGCATCCTCCACGCTGTCTCGAATCACATAAAGCCCAAGCAATCCGGCATAGATGTTCAGCCTGTTGATGCCCATGGTGTGGTCGTGATACCAGAGCAGCGCCGGATCCTGCCGGTTCGGATAGTAATAGGTGCGCGACTGGCCCGGAACATACCAATCCTCCGGATAACCGTCGCCCTCCGGCGGAGTCTTTCCGCCGTGCACGTGCACCACTCCGCGCACCTCGGGTTTATCCCTTTCCGCGCCATGCAGGCTGTAGTCGATGGGAAGAAAGTGCCTCGCGGGCAGCTCGTTCACCCATTCGATCAGTTGTCCCTCCCCGCTGCGCGTTTCAAGTTGCGGCCCGGGAACCGAGCCGCCATACGACCACATCGTCGTTGCCGGCAGATCGCGGTGCAGCTTCGCGCGGACCGCTTGCATTGCAACCCGGTAAAAGGGCACCCGCTCGCCGCGGCCTCCGGGCGCCGCACGATGATCCACCGGCCGCGCCACCCGCGGCAGCGGCAGCGGGTCCACAAAACGCGTCAGCGTATTGGGATCGAGATTCGGCGCTGCGGGTGCGCCGTTCTGCGCTCCCGGCTGCGTCATCGCGTGCGCCGCCATTTGCTCCGCCGTTGACCGCCCGGAAAGCAGTGCCGATGCTGCCAGTGCCGACTGGCCTAGAAATCTGCGGCGCGTGATCAAACCCAATGCCTCTTCTTTTCATGAACGTAGGCCGGGGCACGGGAATTCTCGCTCCCGCGCCCCAGCTTATTGTCTATTTATTTCTAATATCTGCTGCGCTTGCTCCCTCCTGGCTACCAGGCGAAAGGAAACGGCAGATCCTCCACCACTTCTCCTGTGCTGGGGTTGAGAATGACTCGCCCCGATAGCTCGAGCGGGTCGCGATTGAAGTTGAACATGTTGTTAATCGGGCCGGCCAGCGCATCAAAGCTGCCCTCTCCGATCCGCTCCCCGCCCAGCCAGTTGTCTTCAACAAAGCGAAGCACCGAGGTCTGGTCTGTCAGCGTGTGGTCCACAAAGTTGTGCCGCGCCCACGGCGAAATCACCAGCAGAGGCAGCCGCGGCCCATATCCGCACCGGCCTTGCGCGTGCGTTGTCGACGCATTCACGCCCGGCAGCGCCGTCGCGCCGTTTCCGCACTCGCCCGTGCCGCTCAGCATATCCGCGGCCGTCGTTGACTGGTTCACAATCTGTCCCAGTTGATGGTCGTACCATCCGTCGGAGTCGTCGAATGCGATCACCACCGCCGTTGAATCCCAGTCCGGCTGCTGCTCGAGAAAGTTGATTGTGTTCACGACGAATGTCTGGTCGTCCAGCGGATCGGAATAGCCGGCATGCGCATCCTCGTAGCCCGGTGCCTTCAGGAACGATACCGCCGGGAAGTTCCCTGCGCTTACCGCCGTGAAGAAATCCTGGATGTCGTACTGATGATTTGCCGCATCCGTGTAGCCGATTGCCGCCGTCGACGAAGGCCGCGCGTGCGTCGGATTGGCCGTCGATGTGTAGTACTGGAATGGCTGGTGATGCGGAATGTAATCGTCCTTCTTCGTATCCGTTACCGCCGACGTCGTGCTGCGGTTGCACCCGGTACTCCCATTCGCATTCACGATGCTCAGGTTGAACCCGCCTTCAAAGAAGCCCCACGTAATGCCCTTGTCGTTCAGCAGGTCGCCGATATTCGTGCCTCCGAATTGCACCCTCTCGCCGGTCGTCGTTGAGCACACATCGCCCACCGGATCGGCATCGCTGATCAGCGTCAGTCCGCCGTTTCCGTCGCCGATGGTTGACCCGCCCGGATCCACATCGTCGGTCACGCCATTTAGCTGCCCTGAAATCAGATTCACCGCGCCGTCCGTCGATGGCCCGAAGTTCGTCCCGTAGGAGTTGTCGTTCATCGCGTATCGCTGCGCGTAGTTCCAATATGCGGTCACCGTATTGCCGTCGTAGTAGCCCATCGTCAGGCCCGTCGTCGCAAAAATCGGCGATCCGCTTGGCGGCGGCCCCGCCGTCCCCACTGAAAACGGAAACGCATCCATCAGTCCGCGGTCGAAAGCTTCCTGCTCCGGCGTGTAGTCATGATCCTGGTCCGCGGTTGCCGCCTGGCTGCGGTCCAGCCGGAAGGGATTCGTCTTTCCCGCCGCATTCACCGGATTGCTGGCGTTCGGGTTGTTGGTCAGCAGGCCTTCCGTCAGCCCGTTCACGCTCGGCGTCCCCGCCAATGCCTCAAAGCGCGGCTCGCCGCTGGGGTTCGTTGCGTTGGGATAAGTCCCAAAGTAGTGATCGAACGAAATGTTCTCCTGAAAAATAACCACCAGATGTTTGATCGGGGTTGCAGTCTCAAAACCGCTCGAACGGCCTGCCGCTGCGGCAGGACTCGGAAACGGGCCGACAACCAGCAGCGCAGTCAGAAAACATGCGACGTGCTTTTGCATTTGACCTCCACGTTCGCCGGGGAATTAGGCGAACTGACTTTTTTTAGCTGCTCGACGTCAATGCGAAATGAATCGCTCGTGACCGTCCTGCGAATTTTTTCGCACTTATTCAGAATTCCGCGCGCACGAATTTTAATAATTGCTCTCGAATCTCCTTCGCTCGTTCCCCAAATCGGTCCCTTTCGCATCTCCGCTTTGAAATGAGAATCTGAATGGTATGAAGAAAATCGGCTTTCTCTCCTTCGGTCATTGGACCCCCTCGCCCGAGTCGCAAACGCGCTCGGCGTCCGACACGCTCCTCCAGTCCATCGATCTCGCCATTGAGGCCGAGCGCCTCGGCATGGACGGAGCCTACTTCCGCGTTCATCATTTCGCGCGTCAGCTCGCATCGCCGTTTCCGCTTCTCGCCGCCGTCGGAGCCAGAACGCGAAAAATCGAAATCGGCACCGCCGTCATCAACATGCGCTACGAAAATCCTTATTACATGGCCGAGGATTCAGGCTCTGCCGACCTGATCGCCGGCGGCCGCCTCCAGCTGGGCATCAGCCGCGGCTCGCCCGAACAGGTCATCGACGGCTGGCGCTATTTCGGCTGTGACCCCAACACAACCGAGGACGATGCGGCCATGGCCCGCCGCAACACTGAAAAATATCTTGAGCTGCTGGCCGGCAAGGGCTTCGCCAAGCCCAATCCCCGCCCCATGTTTCCCAATCCGCCCGGCCTCCTGCGCCTCGAGCCGCACTCCGAAGGCCTGCGCGATCGCATCTGGTGGGGCTCGGCCTCCAATGCCACCGCCGAGTGGGCCGCCAAACTGGGAATGAACATGCAGACCTCGACCCTCAAATTCGATGAGTCCGGCGAGCCGCTCCGCATCCAGCAGGCCGCGCAGATTCGCGCCTTCCGCGCCGCCTGGCAAAAGGCCGGCCACGCCCGCACTCCGCGCGTCTCCGTCAGCCGCAGCATCTTCGCTTTGGTCGATGCCAGCGACCACGCCTATTTCGGTCGCGACCGCCACGAGCAGGATCAGATCGGATTTCTCGACGAATCCACCCGCGCCATCTTCGGCCGCAGCTATGCCGCCGAGCCCGATGTCCTCATTGAACAGCTCAGAAACGATCAGGCAATCGCCGAGGCGGACACGCTCTTGCTTACCGTCCCCAATCAGCTCGGCGTTGCCTACAACGCGCATGTCATGGAGGCGATTCTGACCTTGGTCGCTCCCGCTCTCGGCTGGCGATAAAAGAGAATTTTGACTGGCCTGATAGATTTGGAGAGTTCACCATGAATCTCAACCCCGACTTCGATCGCCGGAAACTTTTGAAGTCAGGCGCCGCGCTCGCCGCCGCCAGCTTCCTCCCGCGCATTCGTTCCGCAACCCTCCCCGCATCGATCGACCGTGCGGCGCTCGTCGGCAGGCACAATGTCACCCTCCGCCAGCCCGACCCCCTCGGCGTCCTCGCGGTCGGCAACGGAAATTTTGCCTTTAACGCCGACATCACCGGCCTGCACACTTTTCCCGAGTATTACGAAAAATCCATGCCCATCGGCATCATGTCGAACTGGGGTTGGCACAGCTTTCCCAATCCCGGCGGATACAGCCTCGAAAACTTTCCCAACACCTGCTGGGACATCTCGCGCAATGGAAAACCCTTCAAGATCTGCTATCCCAGCATCGACAACCTTGTTCAGGGTGTTGAAACCGGCGTGCCAGAGGAAGCGGAGTATCTCCGCTCCAACCCGCACAAATTTGGCCTCGGACGAATCGGCCTCGCAATCACCAAATCCGACGGCTCCGCGGCGGCCATCGCCGACCTCGCCAACATCGATCAGAAACTCGACATCTGGTCCGGCCTGCTCACCAGCAGTTTCGAAATCGAAGGCGAGCCCGTCTTCGTTGAAACCGCCTGCCATCCTCAGCGCGACGAAGTCGCCATCCGCATCCGCTCGCGCCTCATCGCCTCCCAGCGCCTCAAGGTCAAAATCGCCTTTGCCTACGCCCCTGGAGTTTGGGGATGGGCATACGAAGACTGGACTCATCCCGAGCTTCATCGCACGACGCTTCTAAAGCGCGGCGCGAACGGCGCCGACTTCGCTCGTCAGTTGGACGGCGTGCGCTACTCCGTTCGCGCTTCCTGGTCGCCGGGCCTGTCTCTCGCCGCCGCCGAGCCGCACACATACTTGCTGTCTTCTTCCGGCGGCGCCGGCTCCATCGAGCTCATTGCCTGGTTCTCGCCCCACCCCATCCAGGGCGAGCCCGATCCCATCGCTCTCGTTCAATCTGCTTCCGCGCGCCACTGGCAACAGTTCTGGGCGAGCGGCGGCGCCATCGATCTTTCCGATACAGCCGATCCTCGCGCCGCGGAGCTCGAACGCCGCATCGTGCTCTCGCAATATGTCACTGCCGTCCATTCCAGCGGCGACATGCAGCCGCAGGAAAGCGGCCTCACCTGCAACACCTGGTTCGGCAAATTTCATATTGAAATGTACTGGTGGCACTCGGCGCATTTCGCGCTCTGGGGCCGGCCGCAGCTGCTCGCCAACTCCATGGAAGAGCTCATCCGCATCCTGCCCAAGGCCCGCGAGATCGCCCGCCGGCAGGGGTTCTCGGGAGCGCGCTGGCCCAAGATGATCGGCCCCGAGGGCAATCAGTCCCCTTCGCCCATCGCGCCCAAGCTGGTCTGGCAGCAGCCTCATCCCATTTACATGGCCGAGTTGCTTTATCGCGCTCATCCCACGCGGGCCACCCTCGACAAATACAGAGACATCGTCTTTGAATCCGCCGAATTCATGGCCTCCTTCATGAATTGGGACCCCGGCCGAAAGCAATATGTTCTCGGCCCCGGCATCTATTCCGCCGACGAGCATCATCGCGACATCGTGCACAACACCAATCCGACCTTCGAGCTGGGCTACTGGCGCTGGGCTCTTGAAACCGCGCAGCCCTGGCGCCGTCGTCTCGGCTTGCCCCGCAACCCGCAGTGGGATCACGTCCTCAGGAACATGGCCCCGCTGCCCGTCCACCACGGCGTCTACCCCGTCCTCGAGTCGGTCGACGAGCCCGGAGCATCCATGAACGCCACCTGGCTATACGGCATTCTGCCTGGCGACGGAGTCGACCTCGCCGTCATGCGTCAGACCTTCGACACATTGCTCAAGCCCATGAGGTCGCGCGCGCCGCTCACCTTCGTCGGTACTGCGGAACCGTTGATGGCCATGTGCGCCGCGCGTTTCGGCCAGCCATCCACCGCCGTCGATCTTCTCGTCGGCAAATACACCCGCAACCAGTTCATGGTCTCCGGCTATGCGCGCGGCTACGACGAGATTCCCGT
>JASHSG010000137.1 GCA_030040935.1 Acidobacteriaceae bacterium
AGGCAAACCGCAAGGATCTGGCCGCGCTGGTTGAACAAGCGGCCGCCGCCGCCGACCAGCGCAAGGCAGCTACGGCAGCGCGTTTTCCCACCGTCATCGCCGACGCCGACTACGGCGACATCGGCACCACGCTCGCTCACTCACATGGCACTGTGGATGCGACAGCCTCATTGAGCGTGCCCGTATTCGAGGAATTCGCCTTGCGTGGCCAGGCCGAGCAGGCGCAGGCGCAACTCGATACAACGAAGGCGCAGTTGAGCGATAAATACGCGCAGATCGAAGCCGACGTGCGCGATGCCTTGCTCGACATCGCGTCTACGCAGCAACAGGTTGAAGTCGCGCGGTCCAGCGTGGACCTCGCCGGCGAAGCTCTCAAGGAGGCGCAGGAGCGCTACGCTAACGGCGTCAGCGACAACCTCGCCGTAAGCCAGGCGCAACAGTCCGTGGCGCAGGCCGACAGCCAATATGTGGTGAGCCTCTATCGCGATAATGTGGCCAAGCTCAGTCTGGCTCGCGCGCTCGGCGACGGGCAGAACTACCAGAAGTACCTAGGAGGGAAGTGAACGTGGCGGATCCAACCCCAACACCAGAACCCAACCCATCGGCCCCTGATACCGAAATTGAGGCGCCGCGGTCCCGCCGCAGGGGCATTCTCATTGTCGCCATCGTAGTCGTAGTGCTTGTCGTAATCGCCGTGTGGTGGCATTCCACCTTCAGCGAGGATACCGACGATGCGCAGGTCGACGGCCACTTGATCCAGGTGAGTGCACGTGTCTCCGGCCACGTCTGGAGAGTAGATGTGGAAGAAGACCAGACTGTGAAGGCGGGGGATCCCATTGTGGAGCTTGACCCGCGCGACTATCAGGTTGCCGTCGAGAACGCCGAGGCCGCCTTGGCCAGCGCCAAGGCCAATGCCGCGGCAGCCCGCGTGAATGTGCCCATCATCACCATCAACTCCGGGAGCAATCTGCGTTCGGCCGATGCCGATGTGACCGGCGCGCAGGCCAGCGTCGCTCAGGCCGAGCAGCAGCTCGTCGCCGCACACGCGGCCGTTGCCCAGGCTGAGGCCAACAACTTCAAGGCCCAGTCGGATCTCGAACGCTACAGGCCTCTGGTCGCGAAAGACGTCATCTCGAAGCAGCAATTCGACGCCGCCGTCGCTGCTGCCGATGCCGCCAAGGCTGCGCTCGCCAGTGCCCGCGCCAACGAGCAGGCCGCGGCCGATGGCGTTCGGCTGGCCCACGATCGCGAGTCGCAGGCCCAGGCGCTGCTGAAATATGCCGAGACCGCTCCGCAGCAGATCGAGGCGCAGGATGCAAAAGCCCGCCAGGCCGAGGCCCAGGTGGAACAGGCTCAGGCACAGCTCGATCAAGCAAGGCTCAATTTGAGTTACACCAGAATCGTCGCCCCTGCCGACGGCATCATCACCCGTAAAAGCGTCGAAATCGACCAGAATGTTTCCGCCGGTCAAAACCTTCTTACCCTGGTCTCGCTTCAGGACATCTGGATCACGGCCAACTTCAAGGAAACGCAGCTCAAGCACATGGAAGCTGGCCAGGCAGTCAAGATTCACGTCGATGCCACCGGCAAGAACTATTCCGGCCGCGTCACGCAGATTGGCGGAGCCACCGGCTCGGTGCTTTCGCTCTTCCCGCCAGAGAACGCAACGGGCAACTACGTCAAAGTCGTTCAGCGCCTGCCGGTGCGTATCGACTTCACCGATCTGGCAAACGAAGACCCGCACCACGAGTTGCGGCCGGGCCTTTCCGTCGAACCCAACGTGCGCGTCAAATGATAACGACTCAGTTTCGATGAAATCGATCCGCCGTGACCCCTAGTGAAGAGCCTGCCGCGCTTTTTTGCGGCCAGCGAAGTCGAATGGCGAGCATTTGAACGAACTTCGGATCGACTCCATCTGGGCGGCCGTCGCGCCCGCTCACTGGGGGAAATGCGCGCTCTCCGGCGGCCCCAGATAGCTCGGCTTCAACGGACCGTGACTTACTACGATTCGCTCCAGCACCACTCCCGGGTCGACCGCCCATATCTTCAAGGTGTGATACCCCGGTTTCACAAGTGACAGCGAAGCCGTGACGTGCCGCACTCCATCGCTCACGGCCTGCTCCCAATCCTGTTGAGAGTTGTGTTCCAGCTCGTCAACGACTGTCCTCGGCCCATCATCCATCGAGACTGCAAATCGCAGCCCGCGCCCGGGAACAAAGTTAAGTGTGGGCGCCAGCGTGGCCTGCAACTCGAAATCGCCTGCATCGTAGAAGTACATCCTGTACTCGAGCGACGCTGTTGAGTTCAAATTGCTCTCCGCCGTTACCGGAAACACGGTCATCGCTGAGCGCGTCTCTCCATAGCCGGGCAGTTCCTCCCAGTGCGTCTCACCGTCGGCCGTGCGCCTCGACGTATCGGCTGCTTCGATCGCCACATATCCATCGCTTTCGACAAAGCCCTGCGCGTCCGCGCGCGTCACCGGCAGCCGCAGCGCATGCAGGCTGAAGTTCATCGCGCGGTCCGTGCCCGATCTCACCGTCACCGTGCCATCAGCGCTGTCCCTGTCCGCGGGAACCTTGCTCCAATCGACGTGCAGCACAACATTCTTCTCCGCATCGCCCACCGTCCCCGAGCTTTCGCTCGCCACAATCCACGGCGCGCTCGTTTGCACCGCATACGCCACGGGCGTCTTGCCTCGATCGAACAACATGAGCGTCCGAGTCTGGTCAGCGACCGAATCAATGGTTCCCAGGGAGAATTCAAATCGCCCACCAGCTCGCGAGAATGTTGCCCCTTGCGCGCTTACGCCGAGCGATCCCGCATTCGGAACCTGGATCCAGCTCACCGCGGGCATCGCATTGGCCGGCGGCTCGTTCCACGAGGTATAGCCGATGTGCGTCTGGTCCATCATGTGGTCCCACTTGCCATCGAGCAGCTTGCGGTTGTATTCGTCGCTCAGCAGCGCGTCCTTCGCGAACAGCTCGCGTACCTTGTCGGCTTCCACATTCGCTTGCGGATTCCCCAGCCGCGCATCCGCTGCGTTCCGTGCGGCCGCAATATACATCTCCGTCAAGTTGGCGCACGCATCCACCGGATACTGAATCAGCTCAAAATACGCGGCACGCTGGTCCATGGGAAGCTCGTCCGCGAGCTTATCGACGCCGTCGGCGAGCGTGCGCCACTCCGCCTCCACGCGCCCGGCCTCGTTGTAATTGGTTAAGCTGAAGGTCGACGGATCGATCAACTCCGGCTTCCGGCGCCCGTTATACCGCGTGTAGTCTCCGATCGCCGCCGCGATCTCATCGGCATGCGCCGGTCCAAATTCCCGCGTGGCCCACAGCTTCGTAAACTCATCCAAGTGGTCTTTGTCCCAGCGCTCCGGCGTTCGCGCGTAGTCGAGGAAGAACTCCATCGGAAACTCCATCGGCTTTCCGTCGCCCACATTCACCACCCACAAACGGTCCGCTCCGTAGGCAAGCGCAAGGTTCATCTGCTCCTCGACCTTCGGCAGATAATTCGTGTTCAGCCACTTGTACGATCTCGGGCCTCCAACATAATCGAAGTGGTAGTAGATTCCTGCTCCACCCGATCGCTTGCGCTCTTCTGCCGTGGGCAGCCTGCGCAAATCGCCCCAGTTGTCGTCGCTCCACAACAGCGTAACGTCGTCGGGAACGCGCATGCCTTGTTCGTAGTAGCTCTGCACCTCTTTGTAGAGCGCCCACACCTGCGGAATTTTTGTCAGATCCGGATTCACCGTTTCCTTCAGAATCTGCCTCTGGTCGGCGACGATCTGCTCCAGTAACTTCGTGTTCGCGGAGGCCGACATGGGCGTGTCGTTCTCGCCGCGCATGCCCAGCGTGACCACCTCTTCGTAGTCCTTATCGCGCTCCATTCCCGCGCGCCAAAAATCGTCGATCTCCTTCTGGTTCGTCGAGTAGTCCCAGGCGCCGTGATGACCCCATGTCCATTCCTTTTCCGCGCGCATCATTGGCTCTTCGTGCGAGGTCCCCATCACGATCCCGTATTCGTCAGCCAGCTTCGCGTTCAGCGGATCGTCCGCCGCGAATGCGTTGTTCCACATCGCCGGCCACAGAAAATTCGCCTTCAGCCGCAGCAACAGTTCGAATACCTTCGTATAGAACTCGTGATTCATCCCTCCGAACTTCTCCAGCGTCCATCCCGAAAGCGCTGGCGCCTCATCGTTGAAAAAAATCCCGCGATACTTTACCGCCGGCACGGGCTGTACATATCGCCCCCGGCGCACATACAAGGCATCCATATGCGGAACGGGCACGTCGGCCCACCAGTACCACGGTGAAACTCCCATCTGCTCCGAAAGGTCGTAGATTCCGTAGATGGTCCCGCGCTTGTCCGCGCCGGCAATCACCAGCGCCCGCCGAACTCCCTTCATCGGGCGATCCACTACCGTTGTCACGGCCGCTTCCCACTGGTCCGCGATCCCGGTTACATCCAGCTTGTGCGCTTTGATGAGCGCGTCAATCGGCGGGCTCTTTCCGATTGTCCCGATCAGCACAATGTCATCCCCGGCTGGCGCGTCGCTCCTCACCACCGGCGCATCGTGTCCGGTAACTCTGCCGACGTCCTGGCTCAAGTCGCCCACAGCTCTCACCACGCCCGGCCAGTCCTGGTCGCTCACCACCAGTTGCGCAGAAGCGCCGTTCGCTGCCAGCACAAAATCTCCCTCCGCCGGCGAATTGCTCACGTACCGTGTTTCTCCTAAAGCCCGGGCCATCGAGGGCATCGCAGCGATTGCGAAAAGAACGAGAATTCCAGCTCCAGCGGCGGTCCTCAATCGTTGCATCGATAAGCTCCAAATGCGATCTCTGGCCCCACGTCGTCTCGCAAACAAGAAAGCAGACTCGCATTGGCTCAGGTGATGTACCCAACCAGACTACTCCGCCGATTGGCTGGCGCATCGAACCATGGCGCACTTAGAATTCCTTCCCAGCCGGCCGCATGCGGGTACACGGCTCCGATCTCCAAAGGAAATCATGTCAGGTCTTCCGCCCCATGGTTTCGACTGCCATTTCCGCCCCAAGCCGTTCCTTCTCTGATCCCCCTTTCATTGGTCACATTTACTTGATCGGTTCGCCGATAGTCTTTGCCTTTTCGCGCATTCAGTCGCTGTTCTCCCTGGGTTCCATTTAGACTGAACTCCAGCAAAACCATGAAGGACTCGATCCATGTCTCGAAGGAGAATTACCTCAAAGCCATTCTTGAGGCCGAGGCTGAGGGCCGGCAGGTTATTCCCGCCATGCTGGCGCACTGGCTTGAAGTGTCCGCGCCTGCCGTTACCATGGCGCTCAAGCGGCTCAAGCGCGACGGTTGCGTGAAGGTGGGCGACGACGGCATCGTGCGGTTGACCGCGGCAGGCCGCGAGATGGCCTACCGCACGGCGCTTCGCCACCATCTTATCGAGCGCATGTTGAGCGAGATCTTCGGTATGGAGTGGCACGAGATTCACGAGGAGGCGGAGCGTCTCGAACACGCGGTCTCGCCTGCCTTCGAGGCCAAGTTGAAGGAGAAACTGGGTGAAGGCGGGGCCTGTCCGCATGGCAATGCAGTGCTGCCGGTCAGTCCCTCCGAGCGGAGACGGCGCGGTGAGATGCAGCTGTCCCAGGCCGCACCCGGCAAGCGCTATACCGTCATCAGTCTCCAGGAACGCGATCCCAAGCTGCTTGAGTTTCTCCATGCCGCCGGAATCGGGCCCGGCAAGAGTTTTCGCGTGATGAGCCAGAATTATGACCAAACCGTTTTGATTGAGCTACCTACTGGAAATGCGATTCTCGGCCGGCCGGCTGCGGACGCTGTTTGGTTACGTCCGGAACGGGTTCAGTAATTCAATCTAAAATAATTCATTAACCGTACTTAACATTTTGTGGCATGCTTAAGTTGAGGGTGCTCGCGATTCCTCTTCCCCGGAAACTCATGTCCACAGAAGTTGCAAGCCGTGCCGCGCTCACCGAACCTTCGTTACCCGAGGTTCATTCGAGCGTGCAGATTTCCCGCTCGCCGTTTTATTGGCGGCGGCTTCTGGGATTTCTGGGTCCGGGATTCCTTATCTCCGTCGGTTACATGGATCCCGGCAACTGGGCTACCGACATCGCCGGCGGCTCACGATTCGGCTATACGCTGCTGTTCGTCATCATGCTGTCAAATCTGATGGCGATTTTGCTCCAGAACCTTTCGCTCAAGCTGGGCGTGGCAACGGAGCGCGATTTGGCCCAGCTTTGCAATGAAAGCTACAGTCGTGCGGCCAGCTTCACGCTGTGGGTTCTGGCTGAGATCGGCATCGCAGCCTGCGACCTGGCCGAAGTGATCGGATCGGCCATCGCTCTCGAACTGCTCTTCCATATTCCACTTTTCTTTGGCGTGCTCATCACCGGACTGGATGTGCTGTTGATCCTGATGCTGCAACGCTGGGGGTTTCGTTACGTTGAGGCGCTGGTAATCACGCTCATCGGCACCATCATCGCGCTCTTCGGCGCACAGATGTTCCTTTCACGGCCGGATTATTGGCCGATCGTGCGCAATCTTGTTGTCCCGTCGCCATTGATCGTGACCAACAGCGCCATGCTCTACATAGCCATCGGCATTCTGGGCGCGACCGTAATGCCGCACAATCTGTACCTGCACTCATCGATTGTGCAGAGCCGCCGCTACAAGCGCACGCCGGAGGGCAAGCGCGAGGCGATACACCTGGCCAGTGTCGACTCGGCCTTGGCGCTGACCATCGCGCTGTTCGTCAACGCGGCAATCCTCATCGTGGCCGCGGCGGTCTTCTATCGCAGCGGCCATTTCGAGGTCGCCGCCATTCAGGACGCATACAAATTGTTGAGCCCGCTGCTTGGCGTGACCGGAGCGAGCACCTTGTTTGCCGTTGCGCTGCTGGCCAGCGGCCAGAACTCCTCGATTACGGGAACCCTTGCCGGCCAGGTAGTGATGGAGGGCTTCATTCACATCCGCGTTTCACCCTGGCTGCGACGACTGATTACGCGATCTTTGGCCATCATTCCCACCATCATCGTGGTCGCTCTCATGGGCGAGCAGGGAACCGAAAAGCTGCTCATTCTGAGCCAGGTGATTCTCTCTTTCCAATTGAGTTTTGCCGTGATTCCCCTGGTAATCTTCACCGGCGACCGACGGAAGATGGGCGAATTTGCGAACGGCCGCTGGCTGCAAGGGCTGGCGTGGTTAACTACTGCGGTCATAGCGGCTCTGAACGTGTGGCTCCTGGTGCAAACGGCGACGGGCCGCTGAGGCCGACCTGCCTCAAGGATCTCCAGAGAAACCGCGGGTCCGGGAAGGATGGGAGTGCCGTTTCAACAGCCATCCCACTTTGGGTTGTCCCGTGATTTATCACACGGAGTGGTTATTGCCCGCTCTTTATGGCCATGCTCCAATATCAGTATTTCTTTCGGCCTGGTCTCTCAGATCAAAGGATTGGGACCTGCTAGATGGGCGATGTAGTCCAAATCGAGGCGAGCAATTCCCCTGGCGCCGCCAGCACGCAAGCCCAAGCAAGTGTTGCGGATCGGGTCTACAAGGTGCTGCCTCCAGCTGGAGGAGCCAGCCAGGAGGATCTCTACGGCTTTCGCGCGATCATGAACGAGCCCGCGCCGGTAGAAGATCCGGAAGCGGCGGCCAAGGAAGCCAAGTCCAAACGGGCGGTCGCCGTGTTGCCGATTCTGTTGATCCTGGTCCTTGGGGCGCTCGTCGTGCTTATCGTCCCCAAGTTGACCAAATCAAAAGCTCCGCCACTTTACATTGACCTCGGTTCCCGCAGGTTCGATTCGGCTGGGCTGGGAGCGCGGCTGATCGCCCGTTGGGAGGGACGCGCCGCCTACCAGTTGTACATCGATCCGCTCGATCCGCAGCAAACCGGCGGCTTTCAAGCCGTCGCGGTTAACCCGCCTCGCCCCGTTTCGCTCGTTATGCGGCTTCTTGATTCGACCGGTGCCGTGGCCTGCCAGAAGGAAATTACGCTTCCCACTCCTGCGCCTCTCACAGCAGCCTCGGAGCCGTCGCAGGCGCTGATGCCGATGCAGACAGCTGACGGAGACATGGTGCAGAATATAGCGGGCCCGGATGGGCAAATCGCGGAGATCACCGTTTCAGGCGGCCTGCCCTGTTCGCTGACGCAGTATCAGAGCCTTGCGGCGTGGGAATTCTTCACCAATTTTCCCACTCTCGACGAGCAGGATGATTGGCTGAAACACCAGAAGATCAATGAGATTGCAACCGCCCGAAAATCTCATTCCGGCGCCGGCGGCTTGGGATTTTCCTTGCGGTCCCTGCATTTGCCCGCCGCAATCGACGACGATGATGTGATTGTGGGAGATAATCCGTCGCAGGGAACCATTGACACGCAGGGAGGCCGGATATTTCTCGTTGGAGTCGTCGGGATGCGGAACCGCACCGCCGAATGGCAGGTGTTTCCAGCCGCCGTTCATTTTCACTGCGACAAGAATGGCGCTTGTGTGCTGACGCGAGTCAATTCGAGCACCACGCTGCAGGCGCGTCTGGTCAAATAACGGGCCGCAAATCATCCTTGGCGGCCATTCTAAGTCACATCCTTCTAGTACGATGGTTGCGATGCACGTCCTGTCCGCAGCCGAGATGCAGGCCTGCGATCGCGCCACTACGGAGCGGTTTGGAATCCCGTCGATTCAATTGATGCGGGCGGCCTCTTCGGCCGTGGCGGCGTTGGTGCGGGAGCACTTTCCGAACGCGCGGCGCGTCACGGCGCTTTGCGGCAAAGGCAACAATGGCGGCGATGGCATGATGGCTGCTCGCCTGCTTTCCGAAGCTGGCCTTGCGGTGACCACGTTGCTGCTGGCTGCGCCCGGGCACCTGGAAGGGGATGCTGCCGTGGCGTGGACCGAGCTGAACAGTCCGAAGCATGGAGAAGTCCATATCGTGCCGGACGCCCAGGCTTTGGCTCGGCACGGCGATGCACTGGACTCCGACCTGATTATTGACGCTGTGCTGGGAACGGGATTCAAGCCTCCGCTGGGAGGTTTGGCGCTCGCCGCCTGTCAATGGATGCAGCAAACTCAGGCGGCGGTGCTTGCAGTCGACCTACCCTCCGGATGGCCGGCCGATGAAACGAACGCAGCGCCGG
>JASHSG010000138.1 GCA_030040935.1 Acidobacteriaceae bacterium
CGCCTGGGCGGCAAGGATTTTCGGATCACGGCTGTGCTCAAGCAGGAGCCGGATCGCATCACGGCTGGCATGGGCCTGGGACCGCGCGTGATGATTTCAAATGCGGCGCTGGCCGGGACCGGACTGCTGGCGCCGGGCAGCCGCGCAAGCCGGCGATTGCTGGTGAAACTGCCGGAGAAACCGGCGAAGGGCGTTCCGGCGGACGCTGAGCTTGCGGCGGTTCGAACGCAACTCGAGCAGGCGCTCCCCGACGCGCAAGTGATGGACTATCGCGAAGGCAACCCCGCGCTCACCCGCGGACTCGACAATGCAACCTCGATTCTGAGCCTCATTTGCCTGGTCGCAATGGTTCTGGGCGCAATCGGAGTGGCCATGGCCATGCATGCGCATCTCGAGCAGCGCATGGACATGCTCGCGATTCTCAAAGCCATGGGTGCGGACTCTTTCGACCTGCTGCGCATCTTTCTCTTGCAGACAATGGGGCTGGGTCTTGCGGGTGGCTTGCTCGGCGTGACCGCCGGTGTCGCTGTCATGGCAGCCCTGCCGGCAGCTTTTGGGCGGCTGCTTCCCGTGCACGTGATTCTTCAGTTTCCCTGGCGGTCGGCGCTTGCTGGGTTGGGAACGGGCCTGCTCACGACTCTGCTCTTCTGCCTGCCGCCGCTGCTCGATGTGCGTGCCGTTCGGCCAGTGCTCGTGCTGCGCAGGCTGGTTGATCAGGGTCCTTCCGGGCTCGCCGGCTGGTTCGCGCGATGGTGGGCGCGCCGCCTCCAGCTGGCCATCGCCGCCGCGGTGATTGCCGGTCTGGCTGCCATCGCCTGGGCGCTTTCAGATTCGCCTAAGGTGGGCGCGTGGTTCGCATTCCTGTTTACGGTTACGCTTCTTGTGCTGCTAATTCTGGCCACCGTTACTCTTGTCACTTTGCGCCTCCTGCTCGGCCGCGCGCGCCTCCATCTGCCGTCGTCGCTGCGGCAGGGCCTCGCCAATCTTTACCGTCCTGGCAATCAATCTGCTGCGGTGCTGGCGGCGCTGGGGACCGGAGTCATGCTCATTCTCGCCGTGTATCTCATGCAAAGGGATCTTTTGACCGATTTGCGCCAAACCGCTTCGCCCAGGCTCCCCAACGTATTCCTTGTCGACGTGCGAAGCGACGAAGTCGACGGCGTAAAAACGTTTTTCGCGCATCAGCCGGGAGTCAGCCAGCAATTGAATCTCGTTCCCGTCGTGATCGGCAGGTTTATCTCCATTAACGGTCAACCGGTCAATCAAATGAAAGGCCAGCACTATCCGATTCGCATGCTGGAAAGCGCCGAGCTTACCTGGGCCGATGCGCCGCCGGAAGGCGACAAAGTCTCGGCGGGCGCATGGTGGACAAGCAGCAACACGGCCGGAATCGCCGTCAACGATGGCGTGGCGCAGCGCCTGCGCATCGGCGTAGGTTCGACAGTGGAAATTGAAACCGGAGGCATAACTCGAACCCTCACCGTCTCCGCCATCTATCGCGCCGACGGCCAGCACCTGGGCGCGCGCGTGCCGTTCGTTTTGCCTTCAGGGCTGATCCGCGATCAGCCGTCTACGTGGTACGGCGGCGTCCACATCGATCCCAGGCAAGTGCCCGCGATGGAACGAGCGCTCTTTATGGCCTATCCGACCATCACCATCATCAACGTCGCAGACGTTCTCGAGCGCATCGAGAATGTTGTCGACCAGATCACATTCGTCGTGCGCCTGCTTGCCGGATTCTCCATTCTTGCCGGCCTCACCATTCTTGCCTCGAGCATCGCCAGCACGCGATTCCGCCGCATGCAGGAGGCGGTTGTTTTGAAGACCCTTGGCGCCACGCGGATGCGCATCGTGCGCACCTTCAGCGTGGAGTTCAGCGTTCTGGGCTTGCTGGCGGGCGCGGTCGGTGTGGTCTTCGCGAACTTGCTCACGCGCGTGCTGCTGCATCGGCTCGATATCGGCTTTCAGATCGCCTGGGGCGCCACACTTTCAGCGCTCTTCGGAACGGCTGTGCTTGCTGCAGCCACCGGCTGGATTGCGAGCTACCGCATTCTCGGCCTGCGCCCGCTCGAAGTGCTCCGCGAGGAGTGAGTCGGAGTTGGTCCACGAAACCGCACAAGAGCAGTTGATGAATTCGGGGGTGCTTCGCCTGATTTTGTCCCGGGTCCTCAAATTGACCGCGCGCGGGAATGTCCGTACCATGAGGAGGTCGGCTTTGCGCTTCCCGCTCGGGAAGCCAGGCCAATCGGCCGCAAGACGAGCCGCCACTCGAGCTTGTTGCCCCCTCGTTCAATGGTAGGACAGCTGACTCTGGATCAGCATATCGGGGTTCGAATCCCTGGGGGGCAGCCAAAACGACTCAGCCTTGGTTGATCTTTGCCGGAGCTTGAGCGGTGTCGGCGGGCTGCGCCTTCGGTTTTGATTTTTTGGTTTGCGGCTTCTTCTCAGCCGGCTTCTGCGGTTTCTTCTCGCGCCATTTCTCCTGAAGGGATGCAAACAGCGCCTCGGTCGACAGGCTGCGGAAAGCGTCCAGCTTGTCTTTCGGCGTCAGGTCTTCGTGCTGATCCGAGTTCGGAGGTCCGGCAAACATCGCCTCGATTACATGCTGCCCCAGCCTGCGGTAGCTTTCGAATTGCGACTCCGAAAACCATTGGTCAGCGGTGGATTCGTGCGGAAAAGCCGGATGCGCTGTCTGATAGTTCAGCACATCCGGCGGCTCGTCACCCGTTAGCGACGCTTTGACGTAAACGAACACCCCCGGTTCTCCGAGCGGATCCGCCAGGTCATACCTTATCGTGCCTGCAACGCAGTGCTGCTGGCTGCGCTTCTTGTCATCGCCCTGGTCGCCGTCCTTGGATTTGCTGTCGTCGCCTGAGCTGCCCTTTGGTATCAGTGGATCGGTGTCGACTTCAATTTCCACGCCAATGTCTTCCCGGCACTTCCGGATCGCATTGCCCAGATCCTCAAACGTGTACTTGGGATCGGCCCCCGCGTCGCACGCCACAATATACTTGCAGCGCCGCTTCACCAGCTCATAGATCCCCAGATTCTCGAAGTGGCCGCCGTCGGACAGATAAATATACTTTGCATTGTCGTTGGTCAGGCCAAACAACTCGCACATCAACTGGCGCAGTCCCACCGTCGGCCCGGGTTTGAACCACGTCTCGTCGTTCCTGGGGTTGCCCGACCAGAAGCCAAGGCGCACGTTGAAGAATGTCATCAGGATCGCCAGTGAAGGAGTTGAATGGTATCCCATGTTGGGGCTGGCCGCTGCTCCTGAGATGCTCACTGCCGTTCCCATGTAGAATCCGCCGTCGGGGTACGCATACTTCCAGGTGGGCCGGTAGGCATACTTCGAGATGGTCGCACGCTGTTTCTCGCGCTCGTAGCTGCGATCCAGATCCGCCTGCTCAAGCCAGGTATCGAACCCGCAACGGAGCGGCGTCATCGGAAACGACTCCGCCTTGCGCTCTTGCCACGCCAGGTCCCGGGTATCGACCAGATTCAAGGTTGCATTCAGAATCGGCAGCGGACCCGAATAACATCCCGAACTGCGGACGGTGGAGAGAAGAAGGTCGTCCCCGCAATCCAGTCCGGAAAATGGATTAGGCTCTCGACCTTCATGAGTCGCCCCCAGGTAGCACCGCACCAGGCGATTCCTGTACATGAGGTTCATCGAAAACTCATTCAGGTCGACGCGCCATGAGAGCCATAGGCAGAAGGCCGCCAGCCCCGCCCAGGCCAGGACAAGCCACCAGTGCGTGACGGAGCTCAGAATCGTGAAATGCGCCGTCACATACTCTGGAACCCCCTGGCCGCCGGGCGCTCGGTGCAAGCTTCCACTGGCCCTGAATACCGCATTCGCGGTGTTCGCGACCGCGGGACTTTCCGCCAAAAACGCGCTCCAGGCCGCCGCTACATGCGCATCGCCAAGGCGACATCGTGCCAGCAGCAGTTCCAGCGAGAGCGAGAGCAGAGAAGCAAGCCCAACAATAAACAGATAGGGCGTGAGAGACAAAAGAGTCTCCCTCGTTCCGCCAGCATCCAGGCTGCCTGTCTTATCGCTCTTTCCCGCCAGCACTCCGGTCGCCGTGTTGGCGATCCACGTCAATCCGGCGGCCGCCAGCCAGCCGCGCAGCCAGAGAAGTCCCAACGGCGCATAAAAAGCCAGGCTGGCTCCCGCCGTCCACGCGATGCCCAGAATGAAGAGCCAGCCGCCGACGCGCGCCCACCATTCGCGATACGGGTCGCTGAATGTCCGTCCCATCAGGCCGACTTGAATCGTGCCTGCCGCAAGGAACACGAGCAACGCCAAAGGAACTCCAAGGCTGAGTTCATGCCAGCGCTCCCCGTACCAGCCGCTCATCGGCTCGAATGTTTCCCGGACCACAAGCAACATGAGCAGCCCGCTCACGGCGCCTGTCGCCAGCGACTCCAGAACCCACCAGAGCATCCTGATTCCGCGCGCCCCGCTATGCCTTTCCCACGCCAGGATCAGGGATCCAATCGTGATGGGGCCTCCAAGCAGGACGGTCCCCACTGAGGCCCACACGGCAATTTGCCGGCCCGCGTCGCTGCCGACAAGAGCCTTTGCCTGCGGCCACAGCCACGTTGTCAGAACCCATGCCGCGACGAGGATCGGCACAACCACCGACATGATCACCCAGAACTGCTCCTGAGGAGGGTTCCAGGGCTTTCCGCGTTTTGGCCCATGCCTTGGATCGATCAGCTCGCGAATGTTGAGCGCGCCGAACGACATCGCCAGGCTCATCAGCGCAAACACCGTGAAGGGAGCTGCCAGAACAGACACTGGCCCGGCCAGTGCCAGCAGTTTCGGCAAGTATTGTGTGAGCCACGCGGCTGCATACGGCAGCAATAGCATGGCAAATAGAGTCAGAATCAATAGCGTTTGATTCAGAAGCAGATTCCTCAAATAGATCGCAATCACCGTCCAGGTGTCGGCGCCCATCGCCCCCAGCCGAGGCGTCAGATAATTGCTGTAGTCGCGCAGAAATCGAACCTGCGGCGGTTCAGTGTGCGATTTCTCATCTGTCCATTCGCGTTCGTTGACGCTTCTTGTGCGCGCGGTTCGAGCCGGGCGAAGTTCCTCCTCCACAACGTCGATTCCGTAACATATGGCGCCTTTCCTCTCCGCCTCCGGAAGCTCGGCAAGTTTCTGGCCGTCGCGAAAGATCCACGATTCCAGCCAGCTCCCAATGTAGCCCCCGCCCGAAACGGTCGAGAGGTAGTCGAAGCTTCGCACTTTGTTGTACTGAGCAAGCCCTTGCAAGACTCCCAGGTTGAAAGTGGCGCTGCGAATTCCCCCTCCCGAAAACGCCAAGCCGGCCAGCTTCATCTTCCGCGCCTCGGCCACCACAGCCGTTGCTTCGGCCGCGGCTAGCTTGGGGTCCTTGTCCTCGCGCTTGGTCGCTCCCGCGTTGGTCCCAATCCTATTCACTTCGCGCCAGCCTTTGCTGGCGCCTTGAGCGGGATCGCTCATCATTCCGCGTTTTTTCCTGAGAACATCCAATTCAATAAGTTCCTCCGCCACAGCTTCGGCGAAGCAAACGGAATTTTCTTTTGGCTTGTCGGCGTGTGCCATGCAATCGTCGGCCATCACATTCTTCCTTCCGCCATGGTCACCGGACCAGGCATTCGTAACTCGACCCGGGAGTCCAGCCGAGTGGTGCCGCCGCCCTTTTTATTTCAGTGCTTGATGAATGCGGGAGATCCGGGAAAGATCGAAAACGGGCAAGAAAACAAGAATGGGCCGTTCAGATTCGTCAATCGAGCCGCGCCGGCACTCCCGGCCGCCAGCTTTGGATCCCCCGGCGGCGTTCGTCTGCGCCTTCTTGGGAATCCCGCTCAGCTGGTTCAGCGCCCATTCGCGGAACGAGAACAGGGTACCAGCGATCGCCATGCGTGCCAATCGAAAACTTTCACAACCGATCATTTGATTTGGAGAGATGGCCCGCTCTGCTTTGATGCGGGGATCGTCTGCGCAGGCCCGGAAACGAAGAGGGAATGCGCCGAGCCGGCAATTCTCAGCGTTTCTCCCGTCTTACGGTTTGTTCGCGCCGCTATTGCCGGTCGTTGCGCGATCGCTCAGGGTATTTTCGCTCGCCGGTTTGTTCCAGCGCGTTGCGGCCCAGACGTGGTAGCTGTTGAAAAGGAATTGGCTCCCTAAAATCAGCAGCCACACCCAGAGCGCGAAGCGCAAAGGCCGGCGCGGAACACGCTTGCTCAGCATGGTTCCTCCAACCGCCCCGGCCACGCCGCCGATCACGAGCTGGAGCAACAGCTCAGGATTGGTGGCGTGCGTGAACCAGTGCGCGCCGCTGCCGATGAGCGAGACCAGAAAACCAAAGACAATGTCGGTACCCACAACCTGCGCAGGCGCCAAAGGCGTCATGCTCAGCAGCGCCGCGCTGCCCAGCGCCCCCGCTCCTGCGGAAGAAAATCCTACCTCGGCGCCCACGGGGAACATGAGCCACGAGAGCAGCGGACTGCGGTCGCGCGCGTCTGCGCCGTTCCGCATGGGGCGGAACGAATAGAACAGCTGCCAGCTCGCCGTGGTCACCAGAATCGCTCCCAGAATGGCGTTCAAGAGATTTTCCGATCCCGCGTTGATCAAATGCTTCAGGAAAAGCGACCCCGCCAGAACACCCGGCGCTCCGCCAAGCAGCATGTAGCCCAGCGTGCGCCAGACGACATTGCGGCGCGCGATCTGCGCAGGCACCAGGATCAACTTCACAGCCGTCGCAAACATCAGCCCTATGCCTACCGCAACCGGGGCAGGCACTCCGAGAAACAGCACCAAAACCGGGACGGTCACGGTGCCGGCGCCCACGCCTGTAAGCGCGATGAACACGGCAATGAAGAATCCGATGATGTACGGCATCCTTGGTCCTCAGTTTCTCTGCCTTCGTATCACTTTGCCGGCGCCGCCTGAATGTGTATGCCGCACTCCACCTTTCGGCCCGCCCAGCGCCCCGATCGCGCATCGCCGGGATCGAGCGGCAACGAGGTGCATGGCTCGCAGCCGATGGAAGTGTACCCTCGCTCGTAAAGCGGCAACAGCGGAATCCCAAGATGGTCGCATGCGTACCATACGTCTCTGGTCGTCCACTCAGCCAGCGGAGCCAGCTTCAACAGCCGCTCTCCGCCGGGCAGGGAAAACATCGCCGACGCTTCAAGCCCGGCGCGGCTTCTTGCCTGCTCGCGGCGCAGTCCGGTCAGCCACACGCGATACCCGGCCAGGGCTTTGAACAGCGGTTCAACCTTCCGCAGCCCGCAGCAGCGGTCGGGCGCGGTCTCATATAGCAGCCCGTGCTCCGCCTCCTGCTCGGCCACCGTTCTTTCCGGGCGCAAATTGAACAGGTTCAGATTCCACTCGCGCGCCATCCTGTCGCGATAGCCGTAGGTTTCGGCGAAGTGGTAGCCCGTATCGAGAAATAGAATCGGAATCCGCGGATCGAGCGCGATCGCCAGCTTGGTCAGCAGCACGTCCTCAGCCTGAAAGCTGCACGTCAGGCACACGTCTCCCTTGCCCGTCACGTGTCGCGCCAGCTCATCCCGCACCGCGTCCAGTTTGGCGTTCACTTCCGCGGCAATCTCCGCAACGCTCATTACAAATCCGCTCCTTCAGGAGAAATGAAGATTCCCGCGCGCTCCAGTAGCTGGTGTACGGCAGTTACCGCGTGCATCCGATTGTCCGCGCTGGCGCTGATCTCGAAGCCTCCGGCGCTCGCCGTAAGCGCGCCTTCATCGTTGGGGCGCGCCAGAATGGTGAGCAGGCCCGATCGCGTCTGAAGATCGGTGACAATATCGACGATTCCCAAATGCTGCAGCGACTCCAGCTTGCCCGCATCGATGCGGCAGGTCGCGGCTCCCACCGCGAATAGCGACCGCTCGACGGCGTCAATTAACTCCACCGGACCCGCAAGCTCCAGCACGCCGCCGCGATGTCTCCAGCGAGCCTCACGCTCGCCGGCCGTCACTCGGCCCCATGCGGCGGATTCGTCTTCATCGCCCGCCACTGCCTGCAGTTGCGCTTCGGTCACCATCCCGGCCGCCACAGTCGCGTTTGTTTCCGGGTCGATCAGAATCAGCGCGCCGGTTCCGCGATTGTCTCGATAAAGGTCTACAGCTATGGGCCGAAGCAGATGCAGCGAGACTCCCCCGATATCGTTCATGCGCAGCGTCAACGCCGGATCGTGTCTGAGCGTACCCAGATCCACGCGGTGATCGATCAGCGAAACAATCGCAGGAACGGTATGGCTGGTGTGCTTCAGCAGATAGCGGCGGTTCACATCCAGCGGTCGCTGATCCATCCATACCAGGGATGCCTTCACGCTGCTGGCCACGACAGGCTTCGCCTTGGCGCTGGAAATCAAGTCACCACGGCTGATGTCCACTTCGCGGTCCAGTACGAGCGTCACGGAGAGCGGCGCAATCGCCTCCTCAAGATCACCGTCGAATGTCACAATGCGTTCGATCTTCGCCTTGCGCCCCGAAGGATAGGCCGCAATCTCGTCGCCGCGGCGAACTGTGCCCGACGCAACCTGCCCGGCGAACCCGCGGAACGTGTGATCGGGGCGCAGGACACGTTGCACGGGAAAGCGGAACGGCTCACTCCGCGTCTCCCGCGCCGAAGGCAGGGCCTCAAGCAACTCCAGCAGCGACGGGCCCGAATACCACGACATTGCACTGGTCGTATGGACCACGTTATCGCCCTTCAGCGCGCTTACCGGAACGAAACGTACCTCAACTGGCGTACCTGTGTCGGCCGCAATTTGTTCCAGGACTGCCCTGAAGCTGGCCTCGATCGCGCGGAAGGTCGGCTCATCGTAGCCGATCAGGTCCATCTTGTTGACGGCCACAAGAAGATGCCGCACGCGCAGAAGTGATGCGATGTAAGCGTGGCGCCGCGACTGGATCTGCACCCCTTTGCTCGCATCGATCAGCACGATGGCCGCGTCGGCGGTCGACGCCCCGGTTGCCATGTTGCGCGTGTATTGCTCGTGGCCGGGGGTGTCGGCAATGATGAACTTGCGCCGCGCCGTCGAAAAATACCGATAGGCTACATCGATGGTGATGCCTTGCTCGCGCTCGGCGCGCAGTCCGTCGGTCAGCAGCGCAAAATCAATCTGCCCCGGCGCTGTCGTGCCCTTGCCCTCAATCGACTTAACCTGGTCCTCATAAACCGATTGCGTGTCGTAGAGAAGGCGCCCGATGAGCGTCGACTTGCCGTCATCCACGCTGCCTGCCGTAGAAAAACGCAGCAAATCCTTTTCGCGCTCGGCGAGCAGAAATTCATCGATCGAAAAAGGAGAAGCGGTCAGTGTCGCCACTTAGAAGTAGCCCTCCCGCTTCTTGATCTCCATCGAACCTTCCTGGTCGTGATCGATGACCCGATTCGCCCTCTCCGATGAATGGAACGAGATTAGCTCCGCAATGATGCCCGGAATTGTCGCGGCATCGGAGCGAATGGCGCCCGTGCACGGGCTGCAGCCCAGCGAGCGCAGCCGGCTCTTCACCATCTGCGGCTTCTCGCCCGGCCGCGCCACAAAATCCTGCTCGATCGGCAACAGCGCATCGCCGCGCACAAACATCGGCCGTTCCCTGGCGAAATAAAGATCGACCACCGGAATCTCTTCCTCGTGGATGTACTGCCAGACGTCCATCTCCGTCCAGTTCGAAAGCGGAAACACGCGAATGCTTTCGCCGGGATGGATCCGCGCGTTGTACAGATTCCACAGCTCCGGCCGCTGGTTCTTCGGGTCCCACTGTCCCGCCGCATCGCGAAACGAGTAGATCCGCTCCTTCGCCCGCGATTTCTCCTCGTCGCGCCGTGCGCCGCCGAAGGCCGCGTCGAAATTGTAGTGCCGCAACGCATCCAGCAGCGCCTGCGTCTTCAGCAGCCCGCAGCAGCGCTTGGTGTCGAGCACGATGGGATTTGTTCCCGCCGCGATGGCCGGCTCATTCCGCCATACCAGCAGCTCTGCGCCTACCTGCCGCGCCATTGCGTCGCGAAAGGCAAGCATTTCGGCAAATTTGAATCCGGTATCGATGTGCAGCAATGGGAAGGGAATGGAGCCGGGGTAGAAGGCCTTCTGCGCCAGCCTCAGCATCACCGACGAGTCCTTGCCGATGGAGTAGAGCATCACCGGCCGCTCGAACTCCGACGCCACTTCGCGCAGGATATGAATGCTCTCTGCCTCAAGAAGGCGCAGATGGTTCAGCCGCGGCGAAGGGCTCGTTGACTCCTTCCGCGACGTTTTAACTCGTTCACTTTCGGCGACCGGCATTCGGGACCTCTCGGTTTCGCTTGCAACGCTGAAAACCGGTGCGCCCAAAGACAAACCCGGCATTCAGCAACGGGTGCGTCTTCTTGATCGATTGTGCTTGGGAAGATCAGAGACTAGCGGAAACACCCGTCGAAGATGTTCGGCAGGCGACAACAGGAACGGCAAGGCAAGGCGTAAACCATGTGTAAAGAGATAGTAACAAAACCCGCACCCCGAAACAAGACCCCCGCCCTTGAACCGGGAAATGCGTATATTCGACTGCATTGACTCAGGATAGGTGTGTCTCGCTCTCTTGTTCCGAACTGAACGGGCACGCCATGCCACCCGCGCCAGCCCGGCGGCCATGGCCGCCCATCAGGCAGCAGGACGCCTCAACCCTGCTTCGAAGAGTGTCGGAGGATCCGTCGGAAAACAAACAGCCGGATCTCGATCGATCCGGCCGTTCCCTGACGCGCGGGTTGTGAAGCCGGGCTGCGCACTCCTCAAACTTGCTAGAGAACGGTTACCGTGACCGTTCCCACCGTTGCACTCACCGTCCCTGAAGTTCCTGTAACAGTGATCGTATAGAGGCCGGTAGTGGTACCGGAGTTCCCGCCGCCTCCTCCTCCACCGCCGCCGCCACCGCCGCCGCCACCCCCGCAGCCAACCGCGCCAATTGCGGCAAACAGAATAAGCATTCCCAACATCGCCACCCAGTTGCGCCTTCTCTTGGGAATCGCAAAGAGCATCACCAGCGCCAGTGTGGTCCCACCGGCAGGCCAGATGAGCTTCTTGATACTGTTCCCCACGTTTGAGTCCGCCGTTGATGTCACGGTCAGCATGGACGTCTGGTCCGCCACACCGCTGATGGTTACGCTCGGCGGATTCAGGCTGCACGAAGGCATGTCGGTGACGCCTGTCATCGACGTGGTCACATTGCAGCTCAGATTTACCACACCCGTGAACCCGTTTGTCCCTGCGACGCTGATCGTTCCCGTATTCCCCGTTGTTGCTCCCGGTGAGAACGACAGTGAAGTGGTCCCGCCGGTGCCGGGGGCGAAGCTCGGCTGTGCTGTGATGGTCAGCGAGACGCTGGTCGTTGAACTCAGGGACCCCGATGTTCCAGTCACAGTCACCGTAGCGGGCGAGGAAGTAACTTGAGCCGAGGTGCTGACCGTCAGTGTGAGCAATTGAGTCCCCGGTACAGTGCCAGCGGCGAACGTCGAGGTAACACCGCTAGGCAGCCCCGTCGTGCCAAGCGTGACGCTGCCCGAGAATCCTCCAACGTCGGTCACTGTAATCGTGCTCGTGCCGCTGCTTCCCTGGGCTACCGAAACTGAGGTGGGCGAAGGCGATAGTGCAAAGCCCGGCGCTGCGCTCACCGTAACCGTCACACTCCCGCTCACCGTGTTGTAATCCGTGGTGTCTGTCGGAGTGAAGGTCACGCTCTCCGCAGGCGTGCCCGCCGCGGGCACCGTCGTTGGCGTCGTCCAGCTGAACGTGCCGGCCACTGAAGCTGAGCCGCCGCTCAGGGTCGAAGAGGCCAGTGTTTGCCCAACCGTGATCGCGCTCGCAGTCGGCCACACTGAAACGCTTGGGGTCGCCTTGTTCACTGTCACCATCACGGAGCCGGTTGCCGTGTTGTAGTCGGTTGTGTCCGTCGGCGTGAAAGTGACGCTCTCTGACGCGGTCCCCGTCGCCGGCGCCGTCGTTGGCGCCGTCCAGGCAAACGTCCCGCTCACTGAAGCTGTCCCGCCCGTCAACGTCGAGCTCGCCAGCGTCTGCCCGTAGGTGATGGCGCCCGCCGTCGGCCACGCCGATACCGTTGGTGTGGCCTTGTTCACAGTCACCGTCACACTGCCGGCCACCACGTTGTAGTCCGTTGTGTCGGTGGGCGTGAAGGTCGCGCTCTCCGCAGGCGTGCCCGCGCCGGGTGCCGTCGTTGGCGTCGTCCAGGCAAATGTCCCGCTCACTGAAGCTGTCCCGCCCGTCAAAGTCGAGCTCGCAAGTGTCTGCCCGTAGGTGATCGCGCCCGCCGTCGGCCACGCTGACACCGTTGGTGTGGCCTTGTTCACCGTGAGCGTGTAAGCCAGCGAAGTGGTATCACCCAGAGAATCGGTGAGCTCGACGGTAAACGAGGCCGAGCCTGCGGTTGGTGTTCCCGAGATCACTCCTGCTGAAGAAAGGCTCAACCCCAGCGCAGTCAGGTTCGCCGCACCTGCCGTGATCGAGAATTCGTAGCCCGTCCCGCTGCCCCCGCTCGCCACCAGCGCTTCCGAATAAGAGGTCTTCGCGGTCGCGGCCGGCAGCGTGCCCGGAGAAATCGCCAGCGGGGAATTCACCTCGAGCGATGCGAAACCGGAGACAGTCCCGCCGCAGGTCAGCGCATAGCTGTAGTTGCCGGCCGCAGTCGGCTTGATCTGCGCAGAGCCGGCATAGCCCGATCCTGACGGCGAACCAGTCTGCAACCCAGACCACGTGCCCGCATTCGTTCCTCCGCTGGTCACAAACGCGTAACACAGTTGCGCGGTCAGCGAATAGGCACCCGGTACCGTCCAATCCAGAGTGGCCGAGCTCCCCAGCGTGATCGTGGAGCTGGTGAAGCTCAACTGCACCGGCGCCTTTAGCGAAGTGCTGCCTACTTCGAAAATGGCTCCGTCACCGGCCAGCGAGCTGGATGCGGTCGAGCCCCCGGTTGCCGTTGCGCCATAAAAGTTCCCGTCGCTGCCCTGGATCATCGCATCCGGGCTGAAGTTTGTTGTGTCGGATGTGAGCGTGGAATAGAAAGGCGACAGAGACGTGAGCGGAGACGTCGCGCCGGAAGACGTAAATGACGCCATTTGCGTCGGAGTGAGATCGAACGTGTATACGCCGCTCGTTCCGAAGTAGTCGCCGTTGCTGCCCAGCAGCAGGCCCTGCAGCGAACCGCCGCCGTCGCCGCTGTCGGAGAAGCTATACACCGTGTTCACTGTGCCCGTCGGCATGCATTGAAATACTGAAGCGGGCTCTGAGTATGTCCCTCCGCAGGCAGGCGATAGCGTAAGTGTCGCCGGGCCCGCCCCGCTGTCGGCATAGCTGAGACACAGCGCAGGTGAAGCGCCGTAAAT
>JASHSG010000139.1 GCA_030040935.1 Acidobacteriaceae bacterium
ATTCCCAATGGCATCCCGCTCGCAATTCCCTTGGCGATGCATACGATGTCCGGTTCTACCCCCGACTCCTCGATCGCCCACCACCTTCCGGTGCGACCACAACCCGACTGAATCTCGTCCGCGACCAACAGAATTCCGTGCCGGTCGCAAATGGCTCTCAACTCGCGCAAGAAATTGCTGGGCGCCGGAATGAATCCGCCTTCGCCCTGGATTGGCTCGATAAAAATCGCCGCTACTTCTTCAGGAGGCAAGATCGTCTTGAAAAGCTTCTCCTCGATATATCGCGCGCAGCCCAGGCTGAATGCCTCTTCGTCTTGCGGCCCTCCAGTGCAGCCGCGATACACGTAGGGAAAGCGCGCGTGCGTCACCCCTGGCATCAGCGGCGCAAAGCGGCGCTTCTGCTGCGGCTTGGAGCCGGTCAACGACAGCGCGCCCATCGTTCGCCCGTGAAATGCCCCGAAAAACGAGATGATCTGCTGCCGCCCGGTGTGATAACGCGCGACCTTCAGCGCGCACTCAATCGCTTCAGCGCCAGAATTGGCAAAGAAAAACCGGTGCGGCCCCGGCATAGGCGCAACCGCCGACAACTGCTCCGCAAGATCGGTCAAATGTTCGTCGTAAAAATCTGTACCAGAGATGTGAATCAGCTCCGCCGCCTGCTTCTGGATCGCGACCACAACTTCTGGATGGCAATGGCCTGTTGATACCACCGCGATTCCCGCGGCGAAATCGAGAAATTCATTTCCATCCGGGTCCTGCACTCGGATTCCCCGGCCGCGCTTGGCCACCAGTGGATAGGACCGCGTATGGCTCGGTGAGATCAGCCGCCGGTCGGCTTCAACCGCAGCACGGGTTTTTGGCCCCGGCGGCTTACAAATCAGTTTTGGTCCAAACTGCGCGTGTAACTCTTCCTTGGTCATTGAGTTCTCTCCTCGGCAGACTCCGTTGTCGCTGCCTCGCGCTTCATCACTCCGCGCATTCCGCTCCGCATTCAGCGTGGCCACGGATCATAGACAATGGAATTGCTTATTTCTACAGACCTACTGGGTCCATTGCAGGCGAGAATCTTCGGCGGAGAGTTGCTAGTCACCGCCGAAGAGGCTAGGTCGAGTGCGGGTGGGAAGCACGCGCAGATGCTTCCGCGGGCAGATGCAACGGGCGCGTGATCGCGACCAGCTTCTGGTGGCTGCCGCTTGCTCGAATCCCCGGTTGCCGCGCGTCTGCATGGATTCTCCGCTCTTTTGAGGATACCACGCGGCGCGAAAGCTCCTCGGAGCTCCGTGCTGAGCAGCGTCATCCTTGCAAAGGCCGTTCGCCGCGACGGGCGGCACGAGCGAAGCATCTGCGGTAGCCTTTGGTTCTTGTATATCTAATCCGCACTGCCTGTTCGTTATCCATCCCCTTTCGTCGGGTCTATGGCTTTGGGGCAGAGAACGCGGTTTCCGGAACCAGCACCGCGGCAGTCCCTCCATTAAGCGACACCATGCTCCGCTCAAATGCCTGCAAACTAGCCGCGTCGGCGGCCATCGCCAGCCAGCACACCGCGCCTTTTTCGAGCATCGTGCAGGCAATCTCAAAGGTGAACTGGCTTTCAGGATGGTTTTTGGGAGTTCCCTTCACGCGCTCAATCCACACTGCGTGGCTGTCCAGCGAGTAGGTCGCGAACTCCGGCTCCGCAACATCGAAGCTTTGCTTCATTCCTTCCGCCGTGCCCTCGCCGAAATTCTCGAGGTCGCTTGTTGTCATACTCTGCCCATAGCACGCAAAAGGTAGCACGATAACCACGACGACCGAAGCGGGATTTGCATGTTTGGCGGTCAATGCCACATCCACGCATGCATCTCCTTTGGCAGCAGTGGCGAGTGCCGGATAGGGCATTACGGCTTTGGGAGCTGTCGGCACGGCCACAAACTCCCAGTCCGCAGGCAATCTGTAGCTGAAGCCTATATCGTCTCGTTCAACTTGAGCTGCCGGCGCCGCCCCCGCCGCCGATGTCGCTGCGGGTGCGGGCTTGGCCGAACTCGCCGGAGCCTGTGATCCAAGCGGTACTGTGACAAGAGCCAGAAGTCCAGCTGCGAGTTGAGTTCGCATCGATGACGGCTTTCGCTTACCGGCCAGCCTCGTACGGCGCCAGCCCTTTGGACCTTGAGGCGATCGAGCCCTACTTGATGAAAAAGGCCGAGGCTGACGCTGCCACTCCCAACGCTGAAATAACCAGTCCCATGTGCCAGTAGACGCGGCTCCGCGTCAACAGCGTGATGGACACGATCACCAGGCCAATCTCCAGCAAAACTTCGCCCAAATCGAATCGATCCGCCTCCGCTTCCCCTTTGTCCACGCTCGCTTGAAGCGCCACGGCAGATGCTTGATCCTGCTTCAAGTCGTCCACCCATTTCTTCTGGTGGTCGGCGTAGCCCTTGGCGATCTTGGCCGCGGCATCCTTGTTCTCGATCGCGATAATACTCATCAAATCGGCTGTCAATTGTGTATTGTAGGAGCGAATCTTTTGCGCTTGATACTCGTTCCACTGGTCCGTTGCCCTGTTCTGATTCAGGACCGCGTTCTCATGCGTGCGCCCGCCTAAAACCGTAGTCACCGCCAGCAGAACGGCCAGCACGCTCATCGTAAAGGCGACGGGCCGCAGCGGCTCTTCTTTCGCCCCCTGCTCCAGATTCTCTTTGAGATCCTGTACTTCGCTAGCGTCCATAGTGCTGTGCCTTTGCATATTGAATTAGGGGGCCTTGGGGGGAAGCCGGCATCGATCGGGTAATGAACCAATCATACGATCCCGCGAGGAGGCTCCGGGAAAAATCATCTCAGGGGGATCGTTGAATTCCCTGTAAACGCCGAACCTTTTTCGGGTTCCGAATCGCATCATCCACCAAAGGCCAGGCGGGAAGCTGAAAGCCAAAGGCTGTCTTACTTCCGCTTCCAGCGCACGCTGTCTTTGGAGTCCTCGATCACCACGCCCTTTTCCTGGAGTTCGTTGCGTATCCGGTCGGCGCGCGCAAAGTCGCGCGCCTTCTTGGCCGCTGAACGTTCCACTACAAGCGCTTCGATCGCCTCGTCCGTCAAGGTTTGCGCGGCCACGAGTTCCACCGCGACCTCCGCCATCCTGCCCGTCTCCGTCGCCCACTTGAGCGCGCGCTTGGTTACCTCCGCGTCGCGATCCTTGATCACATCAAACACCGCATCGAAATCCTCAAGCACCTGCAGAATCGCATCGCGGTCCCCTGTAAAGAACTGCCCCTGATCGATCGCAGTATTTCCCGCTCTGACGAGGTCAAACACCGGCGCCAGCGCATCGGCGGTATTCAGATCGTCGTTCAGCGCGGCCATGAAATCTTCCTGGGCCTTCTTCGCGGCTTCCTGCATCGCGGAGTTCTCCCCCGTCGCAAATCTCCCTGAACTGAGCCGCGAGTGAAATGTCCGCAGCCGGTCGATCGCATTGGTCGCATCCGTGAGGCTGTCGAATGTGAAATTGAACTGCCGCCGGTAGGGCACCGCAATCAGTGCCAGCCGGATGGCGGACGCCTTATAGCCCTTCAGCAACAGATCGCGCGGCGTGTAGAAATTTCCTTCGCTCTTTGACATTTTCCGCCCGTCGACCAGCAGAAAACGCACGTGCATCCAGTGCCGCGCAAAAGTCTTCTGCGTCGCCGTTTCACTCTGCGCAATCTCGTTTTCGTGGTGCGGGAACATCAGGTCTTCGCCGCCCGCATGCAGGTCCAGGCTCTCGCCCAGGTACTCCATCGCCATCGTCGAGCACTCGATGTGCCACCCTGGCCGCCCTCGACCGATTGCCGTATCCCAAGATGTCTCGCCAGGCTTGGGCGCCTTCCACAACGCAAAATCGCGCGCCGAGTCCTTCTCGTATTCGTCCACGTCCACCCGCGCGCCGTCTTCCATCCCGCTCAAATCCTTTTTGCTCAGCTTGCCGTACTCGGGAAACGCCTTCAGCCGGAAATACCACGACCCGTCGTCGGTCCTGTATGCCGCTCCCGACGCGGCCAGCTTCTCCACGAGCTTCACCATCTGCGGAATATGCTCTGTCGCGCGCACAATCTGCTCTGGCCGCTCAATCCCGAGCGCCTCCATGTCCTCGAAAAATGCCTTCACATAGCCCGCCGTATATTCGCCGATCGGAATCCCCGCCTCGATCGAGTTGCGGATAATCTTGTCGTCGACGTCGGTAATGTTCATCACGTGACGGATCTGCATTCCGCTCAGCAGCAGGAAGCGCCGAAGAACATCGATCTGCAAGAATGTGCGGAAGTTCCCGATGTGCCCGTAATCGTAGACAGTCGGCCCGCACGCATACATGCGCAGCGCGATCCCGTCGGCAGGCTCGAGCGGATCAAATTGTCCCGTCAGGGTGTTGAACAGGCGGAGGGTCATCGCTTCGGCGGTTCGCGCACTGCCCCGCTCATGCCGACGCGCCGCGAGCGGTTTCAAACCCGCTCAAACGCTTGAACGTGAATCGTTGGCAGCCAACTCGATTGTAGCAGCGGGGACCACCTCCAAGCCTTCCCCGCTCGTCAGCGATCAGCCCCCGTTAGCTTGTAATTGCGGCCCCGACAACGGTCAGCGCAACATAGCATGCCCACCAGCCGAACACTGTGATGTAGCCTGAACTTCGTTTCACTCCAGCCACTGCTGCTACGCCAATGCCCAGCAGCACCAGCGTCCAGATGGTTACGGCATCAAGCGAAGTTGCCAAGGTGTACAGTGCCTTGTTCGTATCCACCGGATCCAGAAACGCTCCCAGATTGGTCGGCGCGAAATTTTTGATGTTAAACGACTCCGGAGCCATTCCCGAAAGAATCACGGCAACTCCAAGCAACACCTTCACGATGCCCGGAAGCCATGCGTAGTAAATTACACCGAAGATGTCTCCAAAACTGGCCCTGCCGCCAAACCCGAAATTAATCGTACCCATGAATATCGCGGCCATGATGACCGCGTAGAGCATGCCAATCGCGGGGGCGGAGATGAAGATGACGTCGGAAAACATTTCCCAGAACTTGTATACTCTTTCCTTTTGCTCGGGCGAAGCTTGTGCCATTTGGTCCATCGCTTTGGGGTTCATTCGAATCTGGTTCTCCACCGTCTGCTGGATTCCGATTTTTTGCTGGACTGCGCCAAATAAGACGTAGCCCGCAAGCGCCAGGATGAAAAGCGGCAACCACCAGCTCCTGTTCCCCCGTTTGATGTCCTCGAACGTTTTCGACGGCGCCGTGAATGTGTTCGCTACGCGCTGCCATTGCGTCAATCCCGCGCCCGGCGGGCCTTCTGCCGCAGGTTGAAGCCCCATATCGCTCATCGCTGGCCTCCCGTGTTGGGTTTGAAGAATTTAGAACTGCTCAACATCGGCACAGAACAACCCGCCCGCGATTGTACCCTACACGAGCTCCGGCAATCGTCTTGCGTATGGAATTGCGGTCGTGCCACACACGGCAAAAAGAACCAAAGCAACTACGTCATTCTCACAAGCGACGCACACACAACGCACGCCCGCCGTCGCCGAAGTTTTGTCGGAAGGAGTACCGGCGGCCAACGCTGAAGTCGAAGTACCAGGCCTCCCCAGACGCATTGCCCGACGAGCTGCTCCATACCCACAGGTTGGTTAGGTCAATTCCTCCTTTGATATGAACTGTCCCTTTCTGGATCGTTGTTTGCTGCGCCGGGTCGTAAATCCCGGCAAGTTGGTCAATCGTAGGCAACCGCCAGCCGGAGTAGCCGTCCACGCTCAGGTTCCGGCAGAAGTTCACGGCCAACTGCCAAGTCACATCGCTGGCGCTGTCTTTCCTCGTCCACGTCAGCCCAGTCGCCGGATCGGTCCACGTCGGGCCGTTCGAAGCCTGTTTATGCTGCGGAATCGGCGTCTGAGAAGGCGGATTTGGCAAGGTCTCACTTGGCGGCGCCGCCGGCACCTTCGCGCCTTGCGGAGGCGGAGCCGGAGAAGCCGGATGCGAAACCGGGCGCACAGCCACAAAAATCGCAACCAAAATGAGCGCCACGATGCCGCTGCCCCACGCCCACGCCGGAATCTTCCAGGACGGGGTACGCGCCACCGCCCCTTCCGCAGCAGACCATTCGCCGGGCCTCCTCGTGCCCGATTCCTGCGGCGGCCTGCGACGCGCGGCCTCGCCAATCTCGAACGGCTTCTCATCGCCGGAAATCCGCGAGACAACCTTCCTCGAAATCGCTTCCGGCGACCGCTGCGCCGGCTCCGTCGGCGTGGAAAGCTCAACCGGCTGCGGCTCTTCCCGCTGCTGCATCCGCGCCAGCAGCATCTTGATCGTCCCGGCCAGATTCTTCAGGTGCGCCTCGAGCGGCGGCGTCAGCGCATCTAGCCAGTGCACGCTGCCAATAAAGTACTCGAGCGCCTTGCCGGGCAAAACGTCTTCCACGCGCAGCGGAAGAATCGCCACGCCGCGGTTCACCGCCCGCTCTACCTCGCGCCGAATCTGCGGCGAAGCGTTCGCATCCGCAGTGAAGATCAGCACCATGATTCGCGCCTGCTCGATGGCCTCGATGATGCACTCGCCCCACTCCATGCCCGGAGTCACGTCGCGCGGCGCGATCCAGCATCGGATGCCTTCGGACTCGAGCCTCGCACACACTGCATCCGCAGTAATCTTGTTCTTTGCGGAATGGCTGATGAAGACGTCGTGCGCCATGGGTCTTCCCAGTCTTAGCGTGTGGGGATCAAAGACTACGCACACTATAAACCGGGATGCCGGGGTCAAAAAATGCAGCAGCCAGGGAGAGGCTGCGCTGAATCGTCGCCGTCCGCGCTATGCTCCCTGCGCTTCAATTGCCGCAGCCCAAGCCGGCCTGCGCGTCCTGTCCGCAGCCGGTTTCGTCGGCGTCGCCGGCCCCGTCGTCGCCCCCCGCACGTAGCTTTTGTATACCGTGATGTGGAAACACGCCTGCTTGAACTCCTCTTCCACATCGATCTTCCCTGCCGCTTCCAGGTCCAGAAGCCGCTTCCGCATCCAGGCTA